>JASLKI010000236.1 GCA_030747575.1 Verrucomicrobiota bacterium
TTTCTTCCAGCGTTTTTTCGAAGGAAGATTCCGTCTGGTGAGGCAGGCCATAGATCAGGTCGATATTGATGGATTCAAATCCTGCCTCCCGTAGCCAGTCGACGCTGTTGCGGGTGATTTCCATGGGCTGAATCCTGTTAACTGATTTTTGGACTTTGGCATTGTTATCCTGGACGCCCATTGAGGCCCGGTTGAAACCGGCCTCCCACAGGGCGCCAACGTGCTCCTTCGTTAGTCGTCTCGGGTCCACTTCAACGCCGGCTTCGCAATCGGGAGTTTCCCCGAAATGCCGGTGAAGGATTGATCCCAATTTCCTTATCTCATCGGGTCGGAGAAACGTTGGTGTGCCGCCGCCGAGGTGCATTTGAACGACCTTCCTATTAGGGCTTTCCCCGTTGCAAAATAACGCCATCTCCTTGTCCAGATAATCCAGATAGCTGGTCCCCTCCTGGTGTTTCGACGTGATAACGGTGGTGCAACCGCAAAACCAGCAGAGCGATTCGCAGAACGGAATGTGGCAGTAGAGCGACAGATCTCTGCCTGACTGTTTGTTGGCTTGGATCAGTTTGTGGAGCCGGTCGGCATCGTACTCCTCGGAGAAACGGGTCGCGGGCGGGTAGGAGGTGTAGCGCGGCCCGGGGACATCGTATTTGCGCACGAGATTCAGATCGACGGATAGTTCGCTCACTGGAAGTCCCTCACGGTGTTGACGACGGCTTCGATGCTTTCGAGCTTGGCGTCTTTTGTGACGCCGTGGCCAAGGTTGAAAATATAACGATGAAACCCGCGCATTAATTCGAGGATGCGCTTGGTTTCGTTTGCGGCAACTTCGGGCGTCGAGGTGAGCACGGCGGGGTCCAAGTTTCCCTGCAGTCCCATTTGGTCGGGGATGCGGTTTCGGATCTCCTCGAGGTCAACCGTCCAGTCCACGCTCAAAAACTGCGCGCCGGTTTCAGCCAAGTGCTCAAGCGAGCCAAGCGTTCCCCTTGAAAAAACGATCACAGGGGCCTTGCCGGCCAAGCGGGAAACGATTTCACTGATCCATTTTCCCGAGGCGAACGGGTAATGTGCCGGTGGCAGGCATCCCCCCATTGAGTCAAAAATCTGCACGGCATCCGCGCCGGCCTCGATCTGCATTTCTAGATAGTCAGCGACGGCATCGGTCAGCTTTTCCATCAGGCATTCAAACAAACTTGGGTCCTCGTGATACAACCGACGGGCCAGCATGGTGTCCTGGGAACTACCCCCGATCATGTAGTTGGCCAAGGTCCACGGCGAACCGGCAAATCCCAACAACGCCTGCTGTCCGTTGAGTTCCCGTTTGATTCGGCACAGCGCTTGGCGTGAGTAGTCTAAGCGCTCCCGCAGCCCGGAGGTGTTTAACCGCCCGATGTCCTGACGGTTGCCGATGGTGAACTCCATCCGGATGCCGTTGCCGTCGGTGAAGCTGTACGGTTGGCCAAGCGCTTCCGGGATGACGAGGATGTCGCTGAAAAGAATCGCGGCGTCAAGCGGGAAGCGTCTGAGCGGTTGCAGTGTGACCTCGGTGGCCAGGTCCGGTGACTTTACCAGTTCGAGGAACGAGTATTTCTCCTTCAGTTTACGGTACTCCGGCAGGGAGCGGCCGGCTTGGCGCATAAGCCAGACCGGGGGGCGGGTGACGGCGCTGCCGCTGCATGCGTCCAGAAAAAGTTTTCGGCTGTTGATTGAATTATGAGTCACGAACGTCTTTGCCAATGATTTGATGAAAGAGGCTGTAGTTGGCAGTACCCCTTCCGCGCAACATATCAGCTCGATCCCTTTGGCTCAAATGAACATTGTATTTTACAAGTGGGTTTAGGGGCATTGACAACCATGCTCACCGTTTGGGAAAGTCCGTTCCAGCCGCAATGCAACGTGTCAGATCATTTCTCCTGCTGTGTTTTATCACCACCACAGCGGTGGCTGCGGAGCCGCACTGGTCTCTGCAGCCGATGAAGTGTGCGGTCGTTTCGGGAGGGTCTCACCCCATCGATTTTTTTATCGGCAAAAAACTGCGCGAAAAGAAACTCACTTTTTCGACCGAGGCTGATCGCATCACTCTGTTCCGGCGCGTGACGCTCGACCTCACCGGCCTGCTGCCATCGCCGACGGAGGTGCGAACGTTTGTGCGGGATGCGCGTCCCAAGGACGAGGTATTTATGGAGGTGGTCGACCGGCTTTTGGCCTCGCCGAGGCACGGCGAGCGCTGGGCGCAGCATTGGCTGGATGTCATCCGCTGGGCCGAGACAGTGGGGTTTGAAACCAACGGCGAGCGGTCCGAGGCATGGCATTACCGGGACTGGGTCATTCACGCGCTAAATACCGATCTGCCATACGACAAGTTTCTTCGCGATCAACTGGCCGGCGACATCACCGGCGCGGATGCAGCGCTGGGTTTTCTCGTCGCTGGCCCGGCGAATTTGCCCGGGCAGGTTGGCCGTGACGAGGAGGCAATGCGCTCGGCTCGGCAGGATGAGCTTGACGAAGTCATCCGCACCGTGAGCCAGGGCCTGCTTGGGCTCACCATCGGCTGCGCGCGTTGTCACGATCACAAGTTCGATCCCATTCTCCAGCGCGACTACTACGGCATGCAGGCCATCTTCGCGGGGCTGCGCTACGGCAACCGGCGTTTGCGCGGCGCAAAAAATGACGAGTGGACGAGCCAAGTGCCCGTGAAACAAAAACAACTCGCCGACCTCAAGGCAAAACTGGAAAGACAGCGCGCGCAGTTGGAACTCCGGAAGCCGCTCGACTCAGTGCATTCCGATGAGTTTACCCAGATCACCGCGCGCGCCATCCGGATGAATATACGCGCCACCGCCAACGGCAGCGCGGCCTCGCTGTACGAGTTTGAAGCGTGGACAACAGATGGCACCAATGCCGCGCTCGCCTCGGGCGGAGCCAGGGCCTCGGCCTCCAGTTTTGCGTTGGCCAATCAAACGAGGCATTTTGAAAACCTTACCGACGGCTCGGTCGACCGCCGCCAAGCCTTCCCGTGGGTCGCCGCCAAGGGAGGGTCGGCCTGGCTCCGGGTGGACTTTGTCGAACCGGTCACGCTCAAGCGAATCACGTGGCACAACGGCTCCAGTGTGCCCGCCGATTACACCATCGAGGTGCAGCGGCCCGATGGCGAGTGGCAAAGAGTCGCACACACGGAGGATCGTTTGCCGCGCAACGACGACACGCGTGGGGCCAGTCAAGTGAAACTCAAGAACCTTAGCGTGGATCAAACGCAGGCGTTGGTTTCGATCATCGCCACGATTCGCAAGACTGAAGGGGAACTCAATCGCCTTGCCGCCGGCCCGCAGATTTATGCCGCGAGCTTCACGACCCCAGACCCCACATGGCTGCTTGAGCGCGGCGATCCCATGCAGCGTCTGGCTAAGCTCGCACCGGCCATCCCCGCAGCGCTTGGCCAAGCGGAGATCGAGCCAGGTGCGCCCGAGCCACGGCGCCGCTTAGCCTTGGCTAAGCACCTCACGCAGCCAGGCCATCCGCTGACTGCGCGCGTGCTGGTCAATCGAGTATGGCAAAACCATTTTGGCAACGGTCTCGTGGATACGCCGTCGGACTTTGGCAAAATGGGTACTGCGCCCACGCACCCCGAGTTGCTCGACTGGCTGGCGCTGGAGTTTATCAGGCAAGGCTGGTCGCTGAAAAAGCTGCACCGCCTCATCGTCACCTCGCGCACCTATCGGCAGGCGAGCCATCCAAGCGAACAAGCATTGCGCGTGGATGCCGATGCGCGCCTACTTTGGCGTTTCCCACCGCGCCGACTGGAGGCCGAGGCCATTCGTGATTGCATGCTGAGCATCAGCGGCAAGTTGAATCTGGAAATGGGAGGGCGCGGGTTTGACTTTTTCAACCAGCGCGGCGGCCTCTCCGATTATGTTCCCAAGCAAACCTTCGATGCCAACGGCTGGCGGCGGATGATTTACGCGCACAAGGTTCGCATGCAGGCGGTGGATATTTTCGGCGCGTTCGACTGCCCCGACGCCGGCCAAATGAAGCCGCGCCGCACGCGCTCCATCACGCCCGTCCAGTCGCTGAGCCTGCTCAACAGCCCGTTCGCCAATCGACAGGCGGCGTTTTTTTCCGAGCGCGTGAGACGCGAGGCTGACAACGGCGAGGCTGCGCAGATTAACCTCGCCTTCCGCTTGGCCTGCGCCCGTGAGCCCAAGCCAAGCGAGCAGCAGGCCTTGGAGCAACTCGCCATGGAACACGGCCTCGAGCAGGCCTGCCGCGTGTTGTTCAACTCGAGCACTTTTCTCTATCTGCAATGAGCCTCAATCGCCGACAGTTCTTGACCCACACGATGCACGGTTTTTCCGGTGTCGCGCTGGCCGCGATGTTGGCGGAGGAGGCGCGTGGAGAGTCGCCGAAAATTGACCCTGCCAAACCGTACACGCCGAGGCCCACACATTTTGCGCCGAAGGCCAAGCGCGTGATTGAGGTCTTCTGCTCCGGCGCGTTGAGTCACGTGGACACGTTCGATTACAAGCCGGAACTGATCCGGCGACATGGCCAACCGTTGCCCGGCAATGAAAAGCTCGTCTCGTTTCAAGGCCCGAACGGCAACCTCACTCAGCCGCTCTGGACATTCCGGCCACGTGGCCAATGCGAAAAAATGGTTAGCGATCTCGTGCCGCACATCGGCGCGCTGGCCGACGAGATTTGTTTCCTGCACTCGCTCACCAACAAATCCAACACGCACGGCCCGGCGGAAAACGTGATGAACACCGGCTTCGCGTTCGACGGCTTTCCCAGCATGGGCGCGTGGGTGAACTACGCGCTCGGCAGCGAAAACCAAAACCTGCCCGCGTTCGTGGCGATCGAGGATCCGCGAGGCATGCCGCAGAGCGGCCCAAACAACTGGGCAAACGGCTTCCTGCCCGCCGCGTTTCAGGGTACGCCGTTCAGCAGCACCAAGCCGATTCGTTTCCTACAACGGCCAAAGGGAATTTCCGCGGCCAAAGACGAAGCCACCCACGCCGCCTTGCGGGTTTTGGAAAAGGAAAACCTTACCGACTTTCCGTATGACGCCAACCTCGCCGCGCGCATTTCCAGCTACGAACTCGCCGCTCGCATGCAGCTCACCGTGCCCGAGGCGGCCAACCTGAAAGTCGAGCCTGCGCACATCCGCAAACTCTACGGCGCCGACAGCGCCAACAAAAACAAGGCCGCATTTGCAAACAACTGCATCCTCGCCCGCCGCCTCGTCGAGCGCGGTGTGCGCTTCGTGCAACTTTTCAACGGCGCCTACGCCTCTGGCGGCAACATCAACTGGGACGGCCACTCAAGATTGAAAGAGCAATACGACGTGCATGGGGAGATACTCGACCAGCCCGTCGCCGGGCTGCTGCGCGATTTAAAACAGCGCGGCCTGCTCGAGGACACGCTGGTAGTCTTCGCCACGGAGTTCGGCCGCATGCCGATGTTCCAAGCCGGCACGTACGGCCGCGACCACAACCCCAACGGCTTCACCGCTTGGCTAGCCGGTGCCGGAGTGAAAGGCGGCACGAGCCACGGCACCACCGATGAGTTTGGCTTCAGGGCCAGCGAGAATGTCATTACTCCGCACGATTTTCACGCCACAATCTTCCACCTTCTCGGCCTCGATCACGAGAAACTCACCTACTACCACAACGGCATCCAGCGCCGACTCACCGACGTGCACGGCCAGGTGATCCGGGAACCGCTGGCGTGAGTTGGTCAGCTTCCCGTGCCTTGGCCAACGTGGCGCCCTGGGTGGCGCCGTGGAGGGTGCGCTGGTCGTAGCTCCGGTCAATTTTGCGGTATTGCTTGAGCAGCAACCGGGTGTTTTTCTGGATGTCAGTCTTCAGTTTTTCCAGGGAGGAGGAACCGCCGCAAGTGCCAAGGTATTTGTCAACCGCATAGGCAGCCCGGAGCGCAATCTTTACATGTCCCTCCTCGTGCCGCAACAGGTTGGCGCGATAGACCCTCCACTGGGTTTGAAGCAAGCCTGGGGTGGTCTTGAAATCGGTCCAGCGCGGTGTCGTGACCTTGACGTCCAAAATGACGGATCGGCTGGCAACGATCCAGACCTTGCCCCGGCGTTTGAGATTAAAATCCCATGTGAGCGACCACTCGGTGAGCCCGTCATAATGTTTGCCGTCATCGCTGTTGACCGGGCCGTTGCGGTCAATCATTTGCCTCAACTCCCGCAAGTTGGAGCCGGTGACCTGATAGGTCTCGTTCTTGCGTTTCACCACTGGCGCCGCCGCAACATGCGTTATCGCGACCAAAAAAAAAATGGTAAGTCGAAGCGGAATCACCACAGCCAGTGTTACCCGCAAACCGCTCCCAGACAAGCCGTCAGGCCAAGCGCGAAACCTGTATGATTCAGCATTAGAAATCAGCTTACAAGGGGAGGCTATAAAAGACGAAAGAATGGTGCGCAGTACTGGACTTGAACCAGTGACCCCTACCGTGTCGAGGTAGTGCTCTACCAACTGAGCTAACCGCGCATACTCAATTACTTAGGTTAAAAAATAAGACACTGCATT
>JASLKI010000237.1 GCA_030747575.1 Verrucomicrobiota bacterium
CGGCAAAGACTCGGACGTGCGGCGCGCCCATGTGAACGGCATTGTCGATCCACTTTTTTACGTGGGCAATTTGCCCGTCGCGTTTCGCGCCTTCCGGCAGGGTGAACACGTTGCCAACGGCGGTGCCGCTGATGGCGATGCCACGCAGGAACGCGTGACGCTTGAGGGCAAGCAACCCGGCTTGGGTTATTTGAGGATCGAGATAATAGGAGGTCAGCTCAGCGCCTATGAGCCCGTGATCGGCGCAGTAATCGATGAAATCGTGCATCTCGATGGCCTTGGCATCGCCAGGACGTCGCTGCTCGTGAGTGGCTGTTTTGAAGTAGTCGCGGAAGCTGTACGCGGCCAGGCTCAGGTTGAGCCTCGGCTTGCCGTTGCGCCGGATCGGTGCCGCGCCGGAAAGGCGAACCGGTAAAACTGCGCCAAGGCCAGCGGTGGCTGAAACGGTGCCTACTGTTTTGAGAAAGTCACGTTTGGTGAGTTGCATCGTGGGGAGGATTCAACAGCGAAGCCACTTGGGTTCCAATCCAAATCGCTTAGCCAAGCGCGTTTTCCCGACACGGAGTGTGGGATTCCCACACGTCGTTTATCCCATATAACCTACTTTAAATGGCATATTTGCGCCAGATCAATCTTTGACAGTTGGCCTGTCCAATGCTAGTTCTTCTGTCATGAATTCTTGGTCGCGAAAAGTTTCCACGGTACTCGGCCTGGGAATGTGGGTGAGCGTCGGCTTTATGGGCCCAGCCACGTTGCGTGCCGACAGCACCGAACCGTTCATTTACTCAACAGAGCTTAAAGGGGAGCAGGTCGTCATTAGCGTACATGTGCCGGCGGGGCACATGAGCACCGTTTTAGAAATCAGCAACAACGTTGCATCAGGGTGGCAGCCGATTGTCGCGGGAAAGCTAAGCGGAGAGGAGGGCCTCGTTACGTTCACCTTTCCCGATAATCAACCGATTCGTTTCATGCGAGTGAAGGCCGGCCCAAGCGCCGAGCTGCCCAAGGCTGCGTATTCTGAAGCGGAACATTTTTCTGTTGAACCCGGCTTTTATGTGTTCCCCGAGTACGAAGACGGCAAAGTGCCCCCGTTCGGGTTGAATCCGGTTTGGAGCCTTGGCCAAGCGAAGAAGATCGGCCACCTCCTGAACCGAATCGCCTACGGGCCGAGTTTGTTGGATGTCAGCAAGGTGGAGGAGATCGGGGTGGAAGCGTATATTGACTCACAACTGAACCCGTCAACCGCAGATTGGCAACCCTCCCCAAGGCTGATTAAAAAAGAAGCCGAACTGTTTTACAGCCATGAACCAACCGTCGAAAAGATTCACATGGAGGAAGGAGAAACCTGGCGGTACTTCAAGGGAACCAAACAGCCGCCAGCAAGCTGGAGGGCGCTGAATTTTGACGACAGCGAGTGGGATGCAGGCCCGTCCGGTTTCGGCTACGGAGACAACGATGACATGACGGAACTATCGGACATGCGGTTTTATGAGGAAACTGCCGACGAACCCGCACAACCCGGTTATCTAAGCCTGTTCATTCGACGCAAGTTCCAACTCAGGAATCTCTCTGAAATCAAACAGTTAATATTCCGTGTGGACTATGATGACGGTTTCATCGCCTACCTTAACGGGCGGGAAATTGCACGTGCCAACCTGGACGGAGTTGCCCGCTATAATACCAAGGCAAAAAAAGGCCATGAAGCTGGAGACCCTGTGGACTTCGATATCACTGGAAAACTAGGCATTATACTTGAGGGTGACAACATGCTCGCAATACAGGTTCACAACGACAAGCTCACGAGCAATGACCTTACCATGATCCCAAGACTGGTCCAGCGAACCAAGCTGGATCTGCCCCCCGAGAAACGGATCAAGGACATTTCATCCCTACAACAACTGATTCATTTGCGGGGAATCTATTCACGGCGCCAGCTACAGGCTGTTTTGGCTGAGTTTTGGGAGAACCACTTCACAACCGATTACGACAAGTTGGTTGAATATCTTGAAGACCTCGAAAACTCAGACGGTCGAGAATCCATGAGTTCCAAGCAGGCCAAGCAGGAAGCCACACAGATCGAGTGGCAGGAATACGAGTTTTTTCACGACAACGCACTCGGGAATTTTGGCGACCTCCTACTTTACAGCGCCACCAGCCCATCAATGCTCATTTACCTCGACAGCGTCCTGAACGAAAAAGAGGAGCCAAACGAAAACTACTCAAGGGAAATTCTCGAGTTATTCGGGTTCGGTGTCGACAACCGCTACAAGCAGACCGACATTGAGGAACTGGCCAAGGCGTTTTCCGGTTGGAACATCCGAAAAGCCTGGCCCGGCGATGTGAAACCATTCCCGATGTCGGCCCGAGTCCCCTTCACAGAAGAGAGTGCTCAATACCAGGATGACAACAAGCTTAAGACCGGTCGGGTGTGGCGCTATTTCAAGGGGCTAGCAGAACCCTCACCCAAGAAGGTTGGCAATGACATGATCCCCACTCTGGAGTGGACACAACCCGGATTCAACGACACCAAATGGTCTCGTGGTACGGTGAGCATTGGCTACGGTGACAATGACGACAAAACAATCCTTAGTGATATGCGCAACCGGTACACCTCGATTTATCTTCGCCACGCTTTCTCCATTGGGGATCCGTACGGAATGGATAACCTGATGCTTCACGTAGAGTACGACGATGGATTCATCGCCTACCTGAATGGTGAGGAAATCGGACGAAGCAGCACAATGAACTTCACGGGATCCCCGCCCCCATTCGACGTCGAAGCCAACGCCGGACATGAGGTCACAGCCAAGCCGGCGACGATCAACCTGAAGGACCATTTTCAGCTGCTTAAGCCCAGTCCTGAGCAGAACGTTCTCGCAATCCAAGTACACAACACCACTAGGAACAGTTCGGATCTTTCCATCCACCCCAGGTTGATCGAACGGAAGACTCTTGCGGGCAGCATTGAAAACGGGGATCCGAATGGGGAGTGGACGTTCCGCTTTATTCCCGAGCAGCATCACACCGGCACAAAAACCCTCTTCAAGGGAACAGAACACCAACATCGGATTCGCGCCAATCAGCGTGGCATTAACGGGGTCAACGATGCCATCAGTGTTATCGACAGAATGGTTGGGCACCCGTCAACCAGTGAATTCATCTGTCAAAAACTCATCAACAAGTTTGTCTCGGATGAAATCAGCTTGCAGGCCTACCACAGCCGAACGGCCCCCTCCGAACTGCTTCAACTCATGGACCAGGCTCTTGAGGCGTGGCACTCCACCAAGCCGGCTGGCGATATCGAAAAAGTCATGAGGATCATTCTGGATCCCAAGAAACAACAGAGCGCCTTCTGGCAGGACATCGGATATCGAGGGAAGATCAAGACGCCGATAGAGTACATCAACAGTTCGATACGGGCGTTGGACGCGGATGTCACAGGGGACAAATTGCCAGATTATAACTCCGATCTCGGGATGGAGTTGTTCGTCCGGGATGACCCAGACGGCTACTCGGAAATCGGATCGGATTGGATGGACACCAGTACCTTGCTGGAACGTATGACATTCGCGCAGATCATGGCCAGCAACGCAGACAAATATATTGAGTGGGATGCTGAAACGCTCTTCTCGGAAAGAGGTCCAGACACCCTTGTCCGATACCATGTCCCAACCAACGGGGCGCTCAACCTCGATTGGACAAAGGTTAATTTCAACGATGCCAAATGGAGCGCCACCGGAACCAGTGTCGGATATGACACAAATGCCGATTATACAGAATTAATCGATCTTGATGTGCAAACCAAGATGCATCAAAAGAGAACATCTGTCTTCATACGCCTCCCCTTCCTTGTAGAAGATCCCGGCCAATTTGATTACTTACGACTCGACATGCGGTACGACGACGGGTTTGTCGCCTACTTGAATGGCGTCAAGGTTGCCGCTGCCAACGCACCCGAAACCCTTGCGTGGAATTCCAACGCTTCCGAAGGCCATAGCGACAGCGAAGCCCAGGTGTATCAGGCTTTTTCACTTTCAAATCACATTAAGAACCTGAAAAAGGGTAAAAATATCCTGGCGATCCACGGGCTTAACGTTTCCAACTCCAGCTCGGACTTTTTGGTTCAACCCCGACTTCGCGGAGGACTCGGTGGCGGCGAGTCGATTGTGAACTACTTTGACAGGTTGTTGTTCCAGGAATCACTTACCGCGGAACAACGCGGCATACTCCTCGACTTCGTCAACTCAAATGCCGTCGGACGCCCCAAGAAGCTTGATCCAGCCTCGACCACATATCTTCAGCAGGTTCAAGAGCTCGTGGGGCTGATATTATCCATGCCGCAGTGGCAGTTTCAATAAGCCTGAAAATCAATTTATTTAGACGGGGAATATTATGAACATGCAAAGACGAGAATTCCTGAAGACCGGCGGCTTGGCCGGTGGAGCACTTGGCCTGAACCTGCTGAGCTCACTCGGCCTTCCCAATAACCTGTTCGCCGACGGTCATTCCAACAACAAGAAGATGCTCTTCATCTTTCAGCGTGGCGGCAATGACGGGATCAACGCGGTCATACCCCGTGGAGACAACGAATACAACACCACCAACCGCCCCACCCTGTTCCTCCGCGAAAACCAAGCGCTGGACCTTGGCAATGGCTTTGCCCAGCTGCACCCCGGGTTGGAACCCATGATGGAGATTTTCAACAACCAAAAACTCAACGGCCAGGACGGCCCCGGGAATCTGGCCGTGATCCATCGTGTCGGATATGCAGGGCAGTCACGTTCACACTTCAACAGCCAGCACTACTGGGAGAACGCCACACCCGGCGACAAGAAGCTTGATGAGGGAATGTTTTACCGGCAGATCACCCAAACACTCGACCTTACTGACGAAGCGAACGCCTTTGTTGCTGCAAGCCTGTCGGGTTCACAGATGGTTTCTCTTCGCGGCCCAAAGCCATTGCCTAATTTCCGAAAGGCATCGGATTTCGCCTTCAGGGGCAATACGGCGCAGAACCGCAAATTCCTGGGCACACTTCCGGGCTCGGACCCTCGCTGGCCGACTGGCTCTGGTGCGCTTGGCCTTTACGGAGGGCGCCCCAACCTCCCGCGGAAACGTTACCGTGAAACGGTTCACCGAACCGGTCAACTACTTGGCACGACCATCCAGACACTGCAGGATGCCACGCAAAAAACCTATACTCCTGCCAATAAAGCAGTCTATCCCGGTGGGAGCTATGGGGAGCGGCTTCAGGAGGCGGCCATGCTTTTCAAGCGAACCAACGCCAAGATTCTCGGGATGAACATAGGCGGCTGGGACACGCACGTTGGGCAGGGTCAACTCTACGGAAAGCACCGCGATCTACTGGGGAATGTAGCGATGGCGTTTCAGGCGTTTTACCGGGACATGCAGGACCAATGGGATGATATGGTGGTTGTTACCATGACCGAGTTCGGCCGAACATCGAAGGAGAACGGGAGTCGGGGGACAGATCATGCTGAAGCAACGGCCATGTTTGTTGCCGGAGGCGGTGTCAAAGGCGGCGTTTACAACTGCGACAAAAACACATGGAAAAACGGCGACATGTTCAGTACCAATAACGAACGCTACCTGCTGCGGAAGACGGACTTTCGATCGGTATTCGGGGAAATTTTCACCGATCACTTCGGCAACACACAAAAGCAGCTAAACCAGGTAATCCCGACCTACACTGCCGCAAAAAAAGAAAATTCAAAGGACTTCAAAAAGCTCGGTTTGTTTGCTTGAACCAAGCACCTACCCAAGCACCAGCTCAGCCTAACGGTCCATGTGTCCATCTCTTGACTGTCATCTAGATGAACGGAAGGCGCCCACTAAGCTCCAATTCCGTCATTTCACGGAAAGTTAAACTAAATTCCTGAGGCGAGTTGCTCTGATCTTGGAGTAACGCGAAGCGACTTAAAATAGGAATCACAACCGAGCCTCTTCAGAAAACACTCACCAACTGATCCTAATTCCGGAGGTGAAACCCCATCCGCCATATCCTTCTTTGCCGGATTCTCTATCCATTTCGGTGTATTGGATTCCGTTCTGCCACTTCAACTTATGCCCATAGAAAAAGTGGTTGATACCCAGAAAAATCTCGCTGACCTCGTTACCACTCAGGCCAAACAAGTCTTTTTCGTATTTGCTTAGTCTGATGCTGTCCCCGCCGGAGCTTTTTAAGTAACTGTATCGGAAGACCACCTGGGTCTTGTCCGTAATATCGTAGAAGGGCATAAACTGCAGGCCAACAATGTCGTTTTTGGAACCGTACCCATCTGAAACACTGAGATCAGTCCAGAGGTGAAAATCCCCCCTATCGAACTTGGTTACTAGGGAGGCTGCGTTTTTTTGATGAGGTGTTTGGTTGGTCTCATCTTGATCCTGACTAACATAGTCAAGTCGGACTAGAGCATTATCCATTTTTAAATGTTCCTTGAAGTTGTAGCCGAGCGAGAAAAGCGCGAATCGACCATAATCAAAGGCTTCCTCGAACTCCTGTCCATGGTCGCTTGAGAACAATCCGGCCAGGTATTCCCAATTGTCCCGTTTGCCAGAAAAAGTGACTCCCGGGAAATATTCCGTGGGAAATCCGATATTGCCGGCAACCTTACTCCTTTCAAGAGTGCTAAGTTTTTTTGATGATGTCGATCCATCCAAGGTAAAGGGGGCGG
Source organism: Verrucomicrobiota bacterium (assembly GCA_030747575.1). Lineage (GTDB taxonomy): Bacteria > Verrucomicrobiota > Verrucomicrobiia > Limisphaerales > UBA1096 > UBA1096. The sequence continues at coordinate 6,696 of JASLKI010000237.1, forward strand.
ATTGCCTTCCCACTTTTAACGTCATACCACTTGGCGAGGTCCACGCCAGGTTGGCGTCGGTTAGTTTTTTGTAGAGGGGCTGTGGATTGTTCAGATTCATATCCGCTTCCGAATGAAGAGTGAGGCCTTCAAAAAGAGAAGCCTTGAAACCAACGCGAAACCGCCTCCAGTTGAAATCACTCTCTGAACTCACACCGGAGTCGTCAAAGCTATAGTAGTCCCCCTGCAGTCGCCCTGTGAACGCAAACTTCCTAAGAGCATTGCTGTTCGAGTCATCGTAGAAAACTACCCGATCCCAAATGCTGTCGTAAGCGGACCCCTCACCATCTTGCCCCATTGCAGGCCTAGCAAAAATGATCGTGAGAAGAATGGCAATTACCATCTTGTTCTTGTCATTGAATGATACTGTTTTCATAAGTAGCAAAACCGCTAGGGAAAACATTTATACTACATTAATTCTAGATAAAAGAGCTTTAAAGCCACAATTATATCACATTAGGCAAGTGCCGTGACCACCTCTGATACAGCGTGTGTAACAAATGGGTAACACGGCAAGGTTAATGTGGACATCCTTCAAATATTCGGCATTTTGCCTTAGCAAGGCAATGGTGCCCGGTTAAGCCTGATGAGTGATCCAACACCGTTTAAGACGCCCCTTCAGAGGGCCATTAACCAGTACGGTAAGATTATTACCCGGCATCTCAGTCCTCAAAACTGATGAAAGAACGAGTTCTGACAATTGTAAAGATCCTGGGGGTTGCGGCCTGCCTCTACCTGTTTCTCGTCGGTATCGGAGGGATGGGGTATTCTTTCAAGTTGTTCGGCAAAGAGTTCTCGCAGAAGATCCTGGAGGCTACCTCTTCCCCATTGGTAGGCCTATTCATTGGTGTTCTGGCCACGACCATCGTTCAAAGCTCATCAACCACCACCAGTATCGTTATTGGCATGGTAGCCGCAGAGGCCATCGGCGTGCGCAGCGCCATCTTCATGGTCATGGGCGCCAACATCGGTACCACCGTCACGGCCAAACTCGTTTCGCTTGGCCACATTACGCGGAAGGCAGAGTTCCGACGAGCGTTTGCCGCTTCGTCCGTACACGATACGTTCAACCTTACCACTGTCGCACTGGTTTATCCGCTCGAGTATTACTTCCGCATCATTGAGAAAGCAGCCACTTGGATGGGGGGCATCTTCGTCGAAGTCACCGGAATCACGAAACCGGAGAACTACCTTAAGAAGATCACCAAGCCTGCAGTCGAAGGCCTATCGGACCTTTTCAACAATATTCCATGGCTTGTCCTGTTGGTGTCTGTCACCATCACCTTCTTCATGCTCTGGGGCATCGTGAAACTTCTTCAGAGCTTGGTGCTAAAAAAACTCGAATCATTTTTTGATACCTATGTTTTTCGAAACTTAGCCATGTCGTTTATTGTTGGTTTAGTATTGACCGTTATGGTTCAAAGCAGTTCCATCACCACATCGTTAATTGTGCCCCTCGCTGGGGCTGGCGTGCTTAGGTTACAACAAATATTCCCTTTCACCGTCGGCGCAAACATCGGAACCACCATCACTGGTCTGCTCGCCGCCCTCGCGGTGGCGGGTCAGCCGGACATTGACCCCTCACTCGTCCTCGCGGGTGCTACCGTCGCCTTCGCACATTTTCTCTTTAACGCAACCGGGTCGATAATATTTCTGCCATTCAAGAAAATGCGTGAGATACCAGTTCATGTCGCAGAATGGTTGGCAGAAGCGTGCCTTAAGAACCGCATCATTCCCATCGTGTTAATTGTTCTCGTTTTTTATCTTATCCCTCTCGCGTTCACATGGAACTCGATTGCAAAAGTATTCGGAAAATAGTATGCTACACAAACAACACTAATACACCGGCTTATGTGGAAAGAACTTATTCAACTATTCAAGAAGGACAACCTGTTTGAACAGGCCTACCAGGAAGCCGCCAAAATGCTAAACACCGATGCCGCAATGTATGACGCCTCAGTGGAAGCATTACGCCACAAAGACACGGCAGAGGTGGGTCTTGATATTCATAGCGCTGATAAAGAGGTCAACCGAAGCGAGAGGGATGTCCGCAAGAAAGTGATGACCCACCTCGTTGTTTCCGGCGGAACCAACCTTGCCTCAGGCCTTAGCTTGGTCAGCGTTGTCGTTGATATAGAGAGGATAGGCGACTACACAAAAAATATCTATGATCTAGCAGTCCACCACCCACTGCGCCTCCAGGGCGGTCCCGTTGAGGAAAAATTGCAAAAGGTTGAAACAGCTGTAACTACAGACTTCAAAGGAATGATCGAGGTGTTCAAAGATCGTGATGAAGATAAGGCTAGAGTCATCATGAACAACTACAAGGAAGGCTTATCCGATGCCTGCGAAGAGATATCCAATTCGATTTTATCAGGGTCGATATCCGGCCTGGACAGTTCGGATGCCACTGCCGTTTCCCTGTACGCCCGCTTCCTTAAGCGCATTGCCAGTCATTCCCGAAACATTGTCACCAGTGTTGTCAACCCGTTCCACCGGATTGGTTACCGCGAAAAATAGAAGAAATCACCCCAAGCTTTCAGCCTTGCCACGGCTGATTGCCACGCACTTTCGGTATGTGAATCGACTATGCAATTAAGCCGCCAATGTGCAGCCGAAGTCATCGGCACATTCATACTGGTCTTCACTGGGACAGGAGCTGTTGTCTTTAACGAAATTTCTGGCGGGCAAGTCACCCCCCTCGGCATTGGGTTAGTCTTCGGCCTGGTGGTTATGGCTCTTATTTACACCTTGGGCGACATCTCGGGAACCCACATCAATCCGGCCGTAACACTTGGTTTTTGGGCCTCAGGGCAGTTTGACGGCAAGCGGGTTTTGCCCTATATCCTTGCCCAATGCTCGGGCGCTTTGTTGGCCAGTCTCCTGCTTCGGGGCCTGTTCGGGAAATATAGCAATATGGGAGCTACACTGCCAATTGTGGTAAACGATCAACCCCTCGTTTATGAATGCCTAATCCTAGAAATCATTCTCACGTTCATACTGATGTTCGTGATTTTGAATGTGGCAACTGGCGCAAAAGAAAAGGGACTTTTTACCGGGATTGTTGTCGGTGGAGTGATCGCACTGGAGGCTGTTTTTGCGGGTCCCATATCTGGAGCCTCAATGAATCCGGCGCGCTCCCTTGGCCCAGCGGTTGCAAGTTCGAATTTTACAGCATTCTGGATTTATATCACTGGCCCGGTAGTTGGCTCTTTATTGGCCATTCCAACATGGCGTTTTGTCGCTCAATCAAGTGAATCCACTGAAGCAATCAAATCGGACTAGTAACAGGAATTTGAGATGGAAGAAGAGGCCAAGCCACTCATCCTGATTCTCTGCACCGGCAACTCCTGCCGGAGCCACATGGCCGAGGGTGTTCTTCGGGAAGTTGCAGGGGATGTGCTAAATGTGCAGAGCGCCGGTTCCGCCCCCACCGGCTCTGTTCATCCACTCGCCATTCTCACTCTCGGCGAGATTGGTATCGATATTTCGAGCCACACCTCAAAGCACATGAACGAATTTCTTTCGGGCAAAGTTGAGACGGTAATCACCGTTTGCGACAATGCCGATCAAGCCTGCCCCTCCTTCCCCGGCCAGTCGTACCGGCATCATTGGCCGTTTCCCGACCCGGCCAAGGTTAAAGGCACAGAGTTGGAAATACGGAATGCCTTCGAGCAGGTGCGCGACGACATCCGGCGCGTTTTCACCGACTACGGACTCAGCAGAATAAAAAGCATTCAAGGACTACCGTCTTGAGCCTCTATTGATGTTTGGGCTGCAGTAAAACGCCCCTTGCTTGTCACAATTTGCTTAGGAGTAACAAGGTCTAGATGACTGCTTCCCCGCGTCTTATCCAGCTCCAGCCCTGCATAATAAAGCGCCGCCGCAACTACGGTCGAACAGGTATAACCGCCACCAATATCTACCTGTGTTCTTGGTTTAAGGTTAGCATTCCCGAATCCTAATGAACTTAAGTCACCGTAAGACTCTCCACCTTTCTCTTGAACAATGCTTATCCTTACAAATTCCAACAACCGATCTATATTAACACGGTTCCAACTTTTCATTCGGTAAGCATCCCAATCACGACTTCCCAAATCATGAAATTGACGCTTGATGTTTACTCCTTCAGTTCCATTACAGGTGAACAATACCAATTCATCTTCTCCACTCGGTTCACGGATCACCAAATCTAAATGTCCATATTTTAAGAATGTGTAGCCAGCGGCATATTTTTTCCACTTTAGGAAAAAATCCATACCCGCCTCTATTTTCCCTAAGCGTGCTGCAATAAGGTCTCCTTCCCGCAATAGGGCAGTCTTCCTCCGCAAACCCTCTTCACCGGTGCTTCGTCGGTATTCCGCGATAAGTCCGAACTCCATTCGATCCTCAGCCTCAGCCAAACGTGATGGCCTTGGTAAGAACGCTCGCTCAGCCCAGGCCGGCTTCGGGATGATCGCTGAGTCATTGATCAGGCAGCCACTGGTACAAATTAAACATATTGCACCCGCGCAAATGACAATCAAATTCCGCATGATCTCCTAAGCCAAACGGCCATTTAAGGATCGACTTGAGTAAATCCCAACACAACACTTTGTCGTATGTCGGACACTTCGTGTAATGTGCTTTTGGTTGTTGGTAGCCTCCATGATGCCTCCATCACCAGGGTTGTTGTTAAACACCTCGCAGACAACTTGTCGGCAGATGGATGCGAAGTCAATACACTCGATTTCATTGAAGACCCCCTGCCTCTCTTCAACCCTGACACGGTCTGGGAGCAGGACTACTACCTTTTGTTGAAGGAAAGAGTCGCCGCCGCGGATGTCATCGTGCTCGGCACACCAGATTACCACGGCAGTATCAGCAGCACGCTCAAAAACTTTCTCGACCACTTCTGGAAGGAGTTCACCGGCAAGCTCTTCGCAACTATCGTTGCCTCCCACGAAAAGGGACTCACCGTTCACGATCAGCTTCGCACAGTTGCTCGCCAGTGCTACGCTTGGTCGATGCCTTACGGCGTCTCCTTTATCGAAAAAATTGACGTCAAGAACGACCAAGTCGCCTCCGACGAACTACGCAACCGTCTCGAGATGCTGCAGCACGACATCCAGGTTTACGGCCGCCTTCTCGCCAACCAGCGCGCTAGCGACATCACCGGTACTGCCCCCGGCTTCCTCGCCCAACTCCGGAAGTAGCCATTCACTCAATCTGCTCGCCCCACTCCTTTTCTCTAAAACCTACAAGGCCCCGATCCCCGGCGATTAAGAAGGGGCGTTTAATAAGGTTGCCGTTTTTTGAGAGAAGATCGATGGCTTCTGCTTTGGTCATGTTGGGGAGCTTTTCTTTCAAGTTTAGGGCTTTGTAGTCACCGCCGGAGGTGTTGAACAGTTTGCGAATGTTGCCACCGCAGTTGACAAGTACGAATTTTAACTCGGCCTTAGTCGGCGGTTGTTCCCTGATCGGGATCAGCTCGTATTCGGCCCCCTTCTCGTCTAAATATTTTATGGCCTTCCGGCAGGTGTCACAGTTTTTGTAGACGTAAAACTTGAGCTTCACTTTTACTGGATTGAAATGAAAAAGGCGGCCGCATGGGCCGCCTCTTCAAAATGGTGACGCTGTTTATTGGCCCAGTTTTGCGTGGACGGAGCAAGTTGCGTCTGTCCCGACCGGGGCGATGGAATATGACCCGCCGCCTGGGCAGGCAGGCATGCCGTCCTTGAAGTAAGCCCCCAACTGGCTCTCGCTCGGCGTGTCACCGTCAGCCCGTTTTTCCTGCGTGGCCCACATTTCCTTGCTACCATCGATTTGTTTCAACTGGGCGTGGCAGGCTGTCTTCTGGGCGTCTTTGCGCATCTTGCTGAAGTTGGGGACGGCCACAGCGATCAACAGCCCGATGATGGCCACTACGATCATGATTTCCACCAGCGTGAAACCGCTGGCCCGCATTTGTTTAATCTTCATTTTATTTAAAGCCCTCATTCTGTCTCGTCAGCGCGGTTGGTACCAAAACCACGCCAGTTGTCAACCAAGGATTAAACTCCAGCATGCTCCTAAAGTTGCTGCAATTGTCGAAGCGTTTGGATGTCAATCAGGCCGCTTGGCTAAACTGTAACAACGGATTTCGCGGTCGTTACGCAGGTAAACGCTTCGATTCGCAAAAGCCGGATGAGACCAGACGAGCGTCCGACCGCCAACCTTGTGTGTTGGCTCAATCAGCTTGGCTCGGCTGATTTCCTTATATCCAGCCGGACTTAGCCCAGCAATAATCAACTCGCCATAGTCGTTCGCCAAAAAGTACCGGCTACCTTGCCTAACCGTGAACACGTTGCCCCAACTGACCGGTCGTCCGCCTTCCGCAGGTGAGAATGTAGACCACAACTTTTCGCCGTCAACCAAGCGTGCGCAAGAATATTTCCCGTTTGGCCCGCAGGCGTAAATCTGACCATCATCGATGAAGGCTGTGTTGTGCACCCCTGCAATCCCGCGCCGGGTGTTGCCTTTCCAGAGCAACTTGGCCGTTCCACCGTCTTCAGCCACCTCAACACAAGCAGAGACGCGGTTGTACCCCATAACGTAGACTCGGTTTCCCTCCACCACCGGCTGGCCAATAGACATGGCGTAGGTCGGTTTGATCTGCACCGACCAGTAAACCGTGCCGTCTTCGGGGTTTAGGGACTCTAGCGCGTCACTGTGCCAAACCAGCAGTTGCTCTCTCCCTCCAATGAGCCTGACGACCGGCGGACAGTATCCGGGTTGTCCCGCGCTTAACGCTCGCCATAATTCCCTACCCGTCATCTTGTCAAAGGCAACGCAAGTAGTTCCTTCCCCCCCAACAATGCAAATCAAGTGATCCCCGTGCACAAGCGGGTGGGCCGCTGTGCCCCATTCCGGAATTTTCAGCCCGTAATCCTTCTTGAAATCACGACTCCAATGCAACGCGCCTGTTTTCGAGTTAAGACAAAACAAGTTCCCCTCCGCACCCAGCGCATACACGCGGGCGCCGTCCACGGTGGGGGTCGCTCGAGGGCCAATAGCATAAGCGGCCACGGTCGTGTACGGACAGTCCCACTCATGTGCCCAGAGCAGTTTGCCGTCGGCTTCGTTCAGGCAAACCAGGCGCTCCCTGCCGGGCAGGAGCTTGCGGACGAAGTTAATATTACGCGGCGGCGGGCCGTCATGGAGCAACCTGCCCTTGCCTGGATCCACATCCGCAGGCAAGCGGTCCATAACGAACACCCGCCCTTTTGCAACGGCCGGACCGGAATACCCAGCGCCAAGTTTGCTCTCCCAGCGAAGCTTGGGACCACCTTCAGGGAAACGGGCGATGATCCCCACTTCGCGCCACTTCGCATCGCGGTTTGTACCCAACCACTGTGGCCAATCTTCCGCTTGGCCAAGCGATAAAAAGGCAAAACAAGCCAGCACGAGCCTCATGAAAGGAGATTGTGTAGAGGTTGACAGTGGCACCTTAACACGATTCCACGATTATTGCGCTTGGCCAAAAGTTGAAAAATGTCGAGAGGGTAAAAACGAGGGCGACAATCAGCAATGGAAACGTACACTTCATAGACAGGCGCAACTGATACCGCATGCCCGCAAACAATTGCAAGTTTGCACAAAATGCAGCGCACAAAAAAAGGCCCAGCGACGAATCGGCGGAGTCGTCACTGGGCCGGGAGGAACTGAGGATATACCTCACTCAGAGTTCGAAGAACCTTGCTGAAGGCGTTGTGAGTGTCAACAAAAAAACATAAAAAAAGAACAAGAAAACGGCAATAAGAAGTGAAACTTCAGTATAATTAACGTTATAGTCCAGTGTAATGTGCGGTCCCAGTTTAGTGAATAACCTGTGAAAACATTGGGAGGAATGACGGTGGTATCAAGTTTTCTCTGTTGATAACTCAGCCTGATCGGTGAGGGTGTCAGGGATTTCTGTTTCTTCAGCCCTAATCTCAGGATGTAAATCTATTTTCCGGCGTAGCGCCGGTATGTCCTTTTCAATCGCTACCTCAAGTTTGTGAAGTAAAGTTTTTGAGGAGATCGATGCGGAAAGACTTCTCATACCGTGGACTCGCATGATGTCGAGTATTCCGGTTTTTGTTGTTTGCCAGATAGCGTAAAGGTCCGCTCGTTTTTGCAATGAAAGTTCATCCTTGTAAGCCCGTTTAAAAAAGACATCGACTCCCTCCTCTGTCCCGATTGAGCGGCGAAGTTTCCTGAGGCCAATCGAGAGGAACCACCAAAGCAACGAGGCCCCCACAAAGGCGGAGCCAAGGACAATACCGGGGACGGTCAACGCCTCCCAATTTTTCTCGTTGAATGAGTCGCTCCATTCCGGTTGAAGCCACCAATCCCGTGTGAGCCACGCTGCGCCGGCAGACAGCATCACTAACCCGCAAAACCCCAGCCAAAGGCGGCTGACCAGTCGCCGGTAAGCCGTAACGGCCTCGAGACAAACCTTTACGTGAACCGATAAGCGGCGCGCCTGGGAGAGCAACCCGCTGACTAGGTTGTCCGCCCGGCGGGCGGGTGCCCTCATGATTTCTGCAACCACCTCGTCCCGTGAGATGTCAAAGTCCTCCAGCGGAATAGCCTTCGTATTCCCCTCGAGAGGCCGAGTGGCAAAGCCAGGCACATAGGTTGTGTAAATGTGCGGGGTGTCCTTCGTCGGAATCGTCTTCGAGAGGTTCCAGCAAAGGGTGCCGTAGGTTCGCGCGAAGTCGCGGATGTTGTCGAATAGGTCAACCTTGTTGAGCACGATCAACAACTTGTGGTCGATGCCGACCAGCTGTCTAGTGAAAATGGAAACCGCCTCGCCGGTTGTGCCCGGCTTGTCGGGATCAAAAAAGAACAGTACAAGGTCAGCGCTCTCGGCGAAGCGCCGGACGCACTCCCGGAAGTCGTAAGTGCGGAGCTGGTGACTGCTGGCGGAGTCGATCATCCCCGGGCTGTCAATGAGCGTCAGTTGCCGGAGATTTTCGGACGGATAAGCCTTGAGCTGTAGCTTGGCGAGGAACTCCGGGCCAAGGTTGGCCAAGTCCTGATAATCCAGCTCGGGGTGCGACACCAGCGTCTGCCCATCGAGTGTTTCCTCTTTCTCCCCGTAAGTGATCAGCGTGAATCCGTCATCCGTCGGGGCCATGCCGGATTCCTGAATATCGGCCCCAGCGATGTAGTTGATGAACGACGATTTGCCCGAGGAATGGTTCCCGAGGAACAGAACCCTTGGCGACCCCGGCACGTCCTTGTCGCTGATCGGCAAGTTGAAACGGTAGCGACTGGCCAGCAACGACAACGTTTTGGCGTAGATCGACCGGACATTGCGTTCGAGTTTTAGAAGATCATCCATTGCGTATACCGAGCCAAGCGGAAACGCCCTTATAATCGATGCGCCACCGCTCCCAAAGGAAAATGTACCACCCGGACAGCGAAATGAGATTCACACCGACTTGGGTTGACGCTAGGATGCACGGCCATGAGTTTGACGGAGGAAATGACCGACTTGGCCAAGCGAGCCCGCTTGGCCTCTAGCCGCCTAGCCACCCTGTCCTGCGACGATAAAAACAAATGTCTGCTGACCATGGCCAACGCCATCGAGGCCAACGTACCCGCTATCCGGCAGGAAAACGCCAGGGACATGCTCGCCGGCGCGGAGATGGGCTTGCCCAGGCCGATGCTGGATCGGCTGCTGCTAGACGAAGGGCGCATCTTCGGCATGGCCGTCAGCCTCCGCGAAGTCGCCGCATTACCCGACCCGGTCGGGCGTGTAATCGAGGAACGTTCGCGCCCCAGCGGACTGAAACTCACCAAGGTCGCCTCACCGATCGGCGTAATCGTCATCATTTACGAGTCACGCCCCAACGTCACCGCCGATGCGGCAGGCCTCTGTTTCAAGTCCGGCAACGCAACGATTCTTCGCGGCGGCAAGGAGGCCATTCACTCGAACCAAATCATTGCAAAAATCATGGTCGAGGCTGCGGCCGGGGCTTTGACTGCTTTCCCTGCGGACGCCATACAGGTTGTGCCAACGACCGATCGCGGTGCCATCCCCGAGCTACTTTCGCTCACGCGCTTCGTTGACCTCTGCATTCCGCGCGGCGGCGAAAGTCTCATTCGTGCCGTGACCGAGTGCTCGCACGTGCCGGTGATCAAGCATTACAAGGGCGTTTGCCACGTTTACATCGACGCCGACGCTGACGCCGCGATGGCGGAGGAGATCGTCTTCAACTCGAAAGTGCACCGACCTGGGGTTTGCAACGCTGCCGAGACGCTGCTGGTTGACGCGTCCGTCGCCAACGACGTCCTGCCCCGCTTGGCCAAGCGCCTGGGCAAGGCCAACGTCGAGTTGCGCGGCGACAAACCGACGCAAGCCTTGCTCGAGGGCAGCGGCGTCGAGATCACCCCGGCATCCGACGCCGATTGGGAGGAGGAATACCTCGACCTCGTGCTGTCGGTGAAAATCGTGGATGGCGTCGGCGAGGCGATCGAGCACATCAACATGCACGGCTCGGGCCATACGGAAACGATCGTCACCGGCGACTCGGCGGCGGCGAGACGTTTCCAGACCGAGGTGGATTCCTCAACCATTTTCTGGAACGCCTCGACCCGGTTCAGCGACGGCATGGAATTCGGCATGGGCGCGGAGATCGGCATCAGCACAGACAAAATCGGGGCGCGCGGCCCGATGGGCTTGGAGGAATTGACCAGCTACAAATGGCTTGGTGTCGCCGACGGTTTGATTCGCAAATGACAGTTCGTGAGCTCATGGACAAAG
>JASLKI010000238.1 GCA_030747575.1 Verrucomicrobiota bacterium
ACGAACGAGAACAGTCCCATGTCCGTGCCATTGCGTTTGATCCAAATATACATCGTCTCCGGCGCAGGCGAGCCGGCCTGGTTAAGGAAGGCGAAGATCGCATTCTCCCGCAGATAGCCATCACGGAAATGCGAGTTGACGTTGAATTCCTCAACGGCCGGCGCGCCTTCTTTCCAGGAAAAGTGCCCGCCACGGTGAAAGTCGAACTTGTATTTGTGCTTCGGCAAGTTGGCGGTGCTCTGCCCCCGGATGCGGCAGAAGATGTTGTCGTAGAAGCGGCCTTCGAAAAACAAACTCGCACGTGTGCCGACGCGTCGGTCGGCGTTGGCGGTATCCGCAGTGAACCAGTGCATCACTGGCTGATCCGCGCCAATGTCAGGGTCAACGGCGACCGTGCCGAGGTATTCCGCCGACTCGGTCTCGTTCGGGAACGGTGGCTCGCGAGTCATCTCGCCGCCGGAGGTGCCCGCAGTGACATACCAGCGCACCATGTCGCCGGCAGAGTAGGCCGATGCGGGGATCGTCGCGGAGTAGATCCCGACGCCGGTGTCGGACATCACAAGCGTCTGTTCGGACCCGAATCCGACGCGGTATGTCAACTTCACGGCATTCACTGCGCCCGCCCGCTGCGTGACCGTTGCATTGATCGTCAGCGGGTCCTGTTCAGCGAGTTGGGGCGGGTTCTCTGTGACGTTCGTGACCGCCGGTGCGATTTCCATCAAGGCGGGTCCGTTGGCGGCGCCGGGCGTCGGGTTGAGGAAGGCGGGCGCCCTGCCGCCGGACGGTATCCCATAAGAGACACCGTTGAATTGCACTGGATATGTCGGCGCGAACTCGCTGACGACCTCGTTATCGGGATTGATCAGCGCAAGGTATTCGCCAGCGCTGGCGAGCCGAAAACTCGCATCGAGTGCCCCATTTTTTCCCGATGCAAAAACGATCATGTATTCGCCAGCGTGAACATTCCGTGACGGGAACTCCCACCTGTTTGGGCGCAGCGGATCGTCGGTGAGCGACCATCCTCCAAGCTCGATGGTAAACGGGTTTGGGTTATGAATTTCGATCCAGTCTGCGTGGTCGCCATCGGCATCAATGATCCCGTTTTTGTTATCGGCAACGAATTCGTTCAGCACAAGAGGCATTGCCTCTACATCGACGCCAACAGTGATCTGCGCCGTCGCGTTGGGAGTGGAATCACCAACTGCTGTCAGCGTGTAGGTGGTTGTCTCGGTAGGCGACGCGACGACACTGCCGGACATGTTCGCCACCGTTCCAACGCCGGGAGTGATCGACACAAAATCCGCGCGCAAGACTTCCCAAGATAGAGTGACGATCTGCCCGGAGTTGAGCAATGGGGGACTCGCGGAGAAATTGATCACCACCGGTGCGCCGCGAGGAACGCCATTGTTCATGACGTCTCGAATTTCTTTTAGTGTGAGTACATTATCCCACAATGCAACGTCATCAATGAAGCCGTCAAAGTAATAAGATCCGCCGTAGTCCGACCCGGAACCGATGTTGAGCGGAGTCCTGTCATTTGGAAATACCACTTCATTCTGCTTAACTTTAAATTTCCCATCGACGTAGAGTTTCTTCGTTTCGGTCGTACTATCGTAAGTGATGGCGATGTGCTGCCACTTGCCCACTTTGACTTTCGGGCCATCTAGGGTTTGCCAGTTGCCGCTCTTGGTGCCGTTCCCACTCCAAAATGTCCAAACACCTGACGGCTCGCTGTCGTAAATTAGATACCCTTGGCTGTCAGGATTCAGGTCGTGTCGGCTCGTGACCGGCGAGTTCCATGCCCCCGCTCCACCATTTGACCTGGCCCATAATGCCAGCGTGAAACTCTGTGGGTTCAGCTCTGTGGAATGCGGCACAGTGATAGTCGACGACAAACCATTGAACTCTGCTGCAGTTCCGGTGTGGGCGACCGCGCCCTTGGCTCCGAAGACAACACTGCTGCTGGCCTCGCCGTCGTGGTTGCCGACGATGTCATTGGCATCACCATCGAGCGGCCAGTGCGAAACGAGATCAGCACGAGCAATCCCTAAACAGAAGGAGAGCACTACACAGAGTAGCGTCGGTTTTTTGAAATTCACCAACATGTTAGAGGAGAAGAAAGCATCTATTTTCAACCAAGATCTCGCACGGAGCTTATTCCAACGCTGAAGCTGTCCTCCCTATTCCTTCTGGCGTCGCGCTTCACATCGTCACCCGCCAACAGAATCGGCATTGTGACCGCAGCCCCACTAAAACCGAGATAAAAATTATCCAGAAATTCATTCTTACACTAAGTAAATTAGTTTTGTTTCCATGATAAATGTCTAATACGAAGAAGCTTGTCGGGGAGATTTGCTACCGCTTAGTAAAGCACAAAGCGGCTTTCAAAATATGATCGGCAACACGACGCTGTTCAATAGCACACGCTCCTATTAAATTGACATCATCGCGTTAAGAGATTCACATTCCCGCATGCTCAAGTTCACGCTGTCCTTGTTCATTGCTAGTTTGCTGACGTTCTCCACCGCTTACCCCCAACTGCCCGACCGGGTAGCGTTCGGTAAAAAGAAGCGGGCTTTGGAACAGGTTCCACTGTCTGCGCTCCAACTGGATCCTGAGCTTGGCAAGGATCTCAAAATGGAGGTGTGGGCCGAGTCTCCACTGCTCTTTTCTCCTGTAGCCATGGATGTGGGTCCACAGGGTCGCATCTGGTTGACCGAGGGAATCGACTACAACCAGGGAAGGCGAGTGGCTAACGGCCAGTCCATCATGGTGCTGTCGGATTCCGACGGCGATGGCAAAGCGGACAAGTCGCATGTTTTTGTGTCCGAGCCGAATGCCCGTCACGCGCCTCTTGGGTTGGCAGTGTTCGACAATCAAATCGTTCTCTCTGCCACACCGGATCTCATCGTCTACACCGACGTCGATCGAGACGCCAGGTTCGACCCCAAGATAGACAAGAGAAAAGTTCTACTAACCGGTTTTCAAAACAAAAGGCACGACCACACCCTGCACGCAGCGGTGGGTAGCCCGAGCGGGCAGTGGTACTTCAGCTTTGGCAACTGCGGGGCCAACATTTTAACGCCGGATGGGCGCCACCTTATCGCCGGGTGCTACTACGGGCACAGCGAGGCAATCGGCAAACAGAGCTCAGATGGGCACGTTTGGGTAGGCGGAGTGGCCGTGCGAATGAACCCGGATGGCACCGGCCTGGCTCCCATCGGCCACAATATGCGTAATACCCACGACATGGCGGTGAGTTCATTCGGCGACGTATTTCACAGCGACAATGACGATCCCTCCCACTGCCGATCCACCTGGCTGATGGAATACGGTAACATGGGATACGCCGACCTTCGCGACGGCAGTCGTTCGTGGGAAGAAGTCGCGAAGACTTGGGAGGAGCCCGGCGGGCATGACAAAAACACGCGCTACTCAATTTCACACTGGCGGCAAAACTACCCAGGCGCACTCCCGCCAGGCACCATTTACGGGGCGGGATCCCCGATCGGCCAGACCTTCTACGAGAACGGCAGCTTAGGTGAGGCCTTGAGTGGCGCTTTCCTGAGTTGCGACATGGTTCGAAAAGAGCTTATGGCCTATCTCCCGAAACCCAAGGACGCTCAAATCGAGATGGGCAAACCATGGGCCTTGGTCGGCCTCAAGGCGACGGAACAAAAGCAACACTTTCTGCCAACAGACATCGTGGTGGGAACCGACGGAGCACTATACCTGAGCGACTTTTATAACGACACCAGCCGCCGAAACAACCAGCTATCCGGCACGATCTACCGGATCACTACCAAGGACCGTGGCAATCCACAGTCACCAAAAATAGATTATGAGAGCAATGCCGGCTTGATGGCCGCCCTGCAAAGCCCCGCCCGCAACGTGCGGACCGCTGCGGTGAATAAGTTGGTGGCACGCGGGAATGCTGTTTTTCCGCAGCTGCAGCAGTTGTTCGAATCAGCCGAAAACCCGTACGTTCAAGTACGCCCGATCTGGGTGATGGCGCAGCTCGGACCGAAGGGCCAAGGCTACGTCCGCAACCTGCTCAACTCGCGGAATCCCCAGCACCGCTTGGTCGCCTACCGAGCGCTGCGTTACGCACAGCCAGCGGGACTCATCCCTATGGCCAACAAGATGGCCGGCGACAAGGATCCCTCCGTACGCCGCGAAGTGGCCCTTTCCCTGCGTGACGTACCCTATGCCAAGGCCAAGCGAGCCCTAGCCCAAGTAATCGACGGCTATGACGGTAAAAACCGCTGGTATTTGGAAGCCATCGGCGCCGCGTCAGTTGGGAACGAAGATCGT
>JASLKI010000239.1 GCA_030747575.1 Verrucomicrobiota bacterium
AGACCCTCACCCACCCGGCTCACATGGGCCGCCCGTTCCGCGTGCTCGTGCAGTCCCGATAATGTTCATCCGCAGATCACGCAGATAAAAAAAACAAATCAATCTGCGTAATCTGCTGATTATTTAACCGACGGATTCAGCACAAAAATGTCCAGACGGCGGCCGGGGCGATGACGAGCGCGGGGAGATAGTCGGCCAACTGGATGCGTCGGATTTCCAGCAGCAACAGTGGGATGCACAGCACGATGAAGCCGCCGGTCGCGGTCACGGAATCGATCAGCAATCCCGCCTCGGGCATGGCGTCGAGCCATTGCTTCACCACGACGGCCAGCAGCGTCAGCGTGCCTTGATAGACCAGCACCGGCACGGCGGAAAAGAGCACGCTCCAGCCAAATGTCGTCGCGAAGGTCATCGTCGAGATGCCGTCCATCACCGACTTGATCGCGAGGATTTCTATGTCACCTGTGAGCCCGTCCTGTATTGGTCCGAGCAGCGACATCGGCCCCACGCAAAACAACAGCGTGCAGGTGACGAAGCCCTCGCTTGGCGGATGTTTTTCGTCCTCCTTTTGCGTGGCGGCAGTGAACTTTTTTCGTGCCCAGGCGCCCATCGAGTTGAGCCGCCGCTGGATGCCGATTTTGCCGCCGAGCCACTTGCCGGCGCCCAGTGAAAGCATCACGACAATGAACAGGTAAACGCGCATCAGCCAGCCGCGCGTCGGCTGCCCGGGGTAGCTGCCGGCGAGGCCGCCCCAAATCATCATGAAGCCGATCGCCAGCGACACCAGCGCGATGGCGAGCTTGAGATTTTGCTGCGTCTTCGTGGAGATGTTGCGGAATATGAACAGCCCGGCGAGTCCCCCGAGGAGAATACAGGCGGTGTTGAGAATGGTACCGAGGCCGGTCACGCGCGGAGGTTGGTCGACTCCGTTGCAGGAGACAAGGGCAATGCCGACGGCGACAAATTCAGCGCCGCCAGCCAGCCGGCCGCCTTGTTGAGTGTCTCCTCGTATTCGGCGGCGGGATCGGAGTCGGCGACGATGCCTGCGCCAACGTGAAACCACGCCGTGCCATCCCGACAAACCGCCGTGCGGATGAGGATGTTGAACTGGCTCTCGCGGTTGAAGCCGAGGTAGCCGAGGCATCCGGTGTACGGGCCGCGGACGACCGGCTCCAGTTCGTCGATGATTTCCATCGCGCGAATCTTCGGCGCGCCGGTGATGCTGCCGCCGGGGAAACAGGAGGCCAGCGCGTGCAGATGAGTGACACCCGACCTCAGCCGGCCGGCCACAGTCGAGACGAGGTGCTGTACCTGGGCGAAGCGTTCGAGCTTGGCCAAGTCGGGCACCGTCACCGAGCCGTATTCGCAGAACCGGCCAAGGTCGTTGCGGAGTAGATCGGTGATCATCACGAGTTCGGAGCGGTCCTTGGCGCTGGTCTGCAACTCGTAACCAAGCCGGGCGTCGAGATCGGGCGACGTGCCGCGCGGGCGCGTGCCCTTGATCGGTCGGGTGGTGACATGGTCGCCGCTCAACCGCAGGAACTGTTCCGGCGACGAGCTGGCGAGTTGAAAGTCGCCGCACTGCATGAACGCCGAGAACGGCGCGGGTGACGCAGTGGCCAGTCGCTGAAAGATCGTCCAGCCATCGACACCCACTTCCGCGGCCAGGCGATGCGTGAGGTTGGCCTGATAAATGTCGCCCCGCCAAATGTAGTCGATGATCCGCCGCACGCCGTCGCAGTAGCTTTCGCGCGACATCGTCGAGGTGACTTGCGGCATCGTCGCCTCGCCAAGAGGCGGCTCGGTGGCGGGCGCTTGGTCAAGCGTGCCGAGTTGTCCGAGCCAAAACGCGGCGGCTGCTTGGGCGCGTTCGTCGGAGCGATCGCCCTCTTCGCCGAGACCGGTGGAGATCAGCCACGCCTTGTCGATTTTGTGATCAAACACGACGAGGCTGTCGTAAAATCCAACGCTGCATTCCGGCAACTCGAGGTCGTTGTGGGTCGTCAGCGGCAAATGTGGCTCGACGAATTGTTTCAGCTCGTAGCCGAAATAGCCGAAGCAGCCGCCGAGTGGAAACGGCAGGTCGATCTCCTCGAGCAGCTCGTAGCGGTTGGCCAGGCTCTCGAGCAGTTTCCACGGGCTGCCAAACAGTGTGTGGCGGCCTGCAGCCGACTCGATTTCGCAGCGCGAGCCGTACGACTCAAATCGCAAAAACGGTCTCGCGGCGACGAGGCTGAAGCGTTCGCCGTGCTCCATCGTGCCGGAGCGCAGCAGGATCGTTCCGGTCTCGGCGTGAAGCCGTCCGGTGAGCGATTCCGGTGTATGTCGCGTCTCAATTTCCTGGATTAGCGGGTAGGGCATCGGCGGTCAAAGTTCGATTAATTTTCGCAGGCCGCGATTGCTTTTGAGCGGGCTGACGAGCGAGAGGCATAGGCGTTCCGGCCGGAAAAAATCGCTCGCGACGCGGCGGATGTCGCCGGGCCGGATCTCGTTGAGTCGGGCCTTGATTTCGTCCGGCGGGATGATCTTGTCGAAGCCGAGCAACTGCTCGCCGACCCAGTTCATTTGGCTCTCGGTGCTTTCGAGCGAGAGCTCGAGCTGACCGATGAGGTAGTCGCGAGCGCGGCGCAGCTCGCGGGCGCCGGGCGGTTTGTCGCGGAGGCGTCGCAGCTCGTCGAGGGTCAGCTTGAGTGCCTTTTGCGTGTGGGCGGTGTCCAGCCCGGCGGCGATCGTGAGGCTGCCGGTGTCGTGATAAAAGTTGGGTGTCGAGTAGATGCTGTAGGCCAAACCGTGCTCCTCGCGGATGGACTGGAAGAGGCGCGAGCTCATGTTTTCGCCGAGGATCACATTGGCCAAGCGCAGGGCAAAGCGCCTTGGGTCGTGCCGTGAACAGGTCCGGATGCCGAGCGCAAACTGCGTCTGCTCCATGTCGCGGGTGAACAGTTTGATCTCCGGACGCGCCTGGCCGTTCACGGCGGGAAACCAGCTCGAGCGCTTGCCGGTGGGGATGCGTCCGGCCAAGCGCTTGGCCAAGTTGAGCAAATCACGGTGGCGGATGTCCCCGGCGGCGACCACGACCGTCGAGCCGCTGACGTAGTGGCGGGCGTGGAAGCCGGCAAGCTCGCGGCGGCGGGTGCGGTTGAGGGTGCGCTCGTCGCCGGCGATGGAGCGGCCAAGCGGCTGGCCGGGCCAGAGCGACTCGTCGGACAACTCGAGCACGTGTTGCGACGGCTGGTCGAGTGTCATGGCGATTTCCTCCTTGATGACGCGGCGTTCGCGGGTGATTTCCTGCCGGTCAAAAACCGGGTTGAGATACATGTCGGCCAGCACGTCCATCAGCTTGGCGGCCTGGCTAGCGCTGGCTCGGGCGTGGTAGCAGGTGCTCTCCTCGCTGGTGCAGGCGTTTATGTAGCCGCCGAGGCCCTCTATCTCCTGCGAGATCCGGGCGGCGGAGCGGAGCGGCGTACCCTTGAAAAGCATGTGCTCGAGGAAATGGCTGATGCCGGTCTCGCCCGCTCGCTCGCAGCGGCTGCCGACGGCCGACCAGATGCCGAGGCTGACGCTGGCCATGTGCGGCAACTCGGCCGTGGCCAATCGGAGCCCATTGGGCAATCGGGTGATATGATACATTCGTTGAATTAGCGCCCCACTCCGGGGGGCTGATTAAACGGTGATAAACAGGCAGCGGTCAATCCCGTCCGTCCCCGTTGGTTGCATTAAGAATGTTTGACTCAGGCAGGCTTTCAATTTAACTGAGCTTATGCAGATCGAGGGTCTGAGGGTTTTTTGTGACTTGGCCGAGAGCCGGAGCTTCACCAGCGCGGCGCGGATCAACCAGATCACGCAGTCGGCGGTGAGCCAGCAGATCAGCTCGCTTGAGAGGCATTTCGGCACGCTGCTGGTCGAGCGCAGCAAGAAGATGTTTCGACTGACCAAGGAGGGTCAGTTGCTCTACGACCACAGCAAGGAGATCATCAACACTTTCGAGACGCTCACGAGCCGGATGCAGTCGCTGCAAAATGTGGTGTCGGGCAACATTCGCGTCTCGACGATTTACTCAATCGGGCTGCACACGCTGCCGCCGTTCCTGAAGAAATTCCTGAAGAAATTCCCCACCGTTAACGTGCACGTTGAGTACAGTTACGCGGACAAGATTCTCGAGGACGTGTTGGGCAACGTGGTGGACCTTGGCCTCGTGGCTTATCCTGGCAAGGACAACAAGCTGAACATCATCCCGCTGATGGAGGAGTCGCTGGTGTTGATCTGCGAGCCGTGTCATCCCTTAGCCAAGCGCGGGCAAATCAAGCTCGCCGACATTGCGGGGGAAAACCTGGTCGGCTTTCACATCGACATCCCGACCCGACGGGGGATCGACCGCGTGCTGCGGGAAAAGAAAATCGCCGTCAACCCGGTGATGGAGTTCGACAATATTGAAACCGTCAAGCGGGCGGTGGAGATCGGCACCGGCGTGGCGATTGTGCCGGAGGTAACCATCATGTCGGAGGTCAAGCTCGGGAGCCTGGCGAGTGTGAAATTCAGCGACGTGCAACTTGCCCGGCCCGTGGCGGTGGTGCACAAGAAAAGCAAGGCCCTCTCCCCTGCGCTGGAGAATTTCCTGTCCGTCATGACGGGGGAGTAGGAGAGTCGCACCGCTTTCCCAAGGGGAGCGCCCATCCTGCTGGGAGTGCGTTATTTGAGTCTCTTTTTTCGCAACTTTTGCTGAAAACCGCTGTTTATTCGTTCACTTGCTGCCCGCAGAATGGCACTTACATCGATTAAACAGATATTGGCTGACGCCGATTTGGCCACCCCCGTTGAGTTTTTGGACCTAACGAAGGAGTGGCGTGTGGCTGCCGAAAACGGCTCAGAGGAGCCGTTGCTCGCTTTTGTTGCCCGGGAAAAAGGGCTGGCCGAGGATGCTTTTCTCGAGCGCTTGGCCAAGGCGATGAGCCTGCGATTTGTTGAGTTGAAGGATATCAGCCCATCCGCTGAGGCGCGAAAGAGAGTGACCACCAAGGTGGCTTTCCAGCATTTTGTCCTGCCGATCCACGCGGAGAACGGCACGCTCGAGGTGGCGGTCAGCGACCCGTTCGACTCGGCGATGATCAATGCCGTGCAGTTCAACGCCGGCGGCACGGTCAAGCTGGCCCTGGCCCCGCGCAGCGAAATCGAGAAGGCGCTTAAGAAATTTTACGGCGTCGGCGCTGAGACGCTCGAGGAACTCGAGGACGACGAGGAGGATACGTTCGATATTTTCTTCGACGAGGACAAGGAAATCACCGAGGGCGACCAGGACGCCAGCGTGATCAAGTTCGTCAACCAGGTCATCTGGGAGGCGTTCAAGGACCGGGCGACCGATATTCACTTCGAGCCGGCGGAGGACGAGTTCCGCATCCGCTACCGCGTGGACGGCATCCTGCACCAGACGCCGATGCCGGCGCAGTTGAAGCGCTATCAGTCGTCGCTCATCTCGCGCATCAAGGTCATGTCCGGCATGGACATCGCCGAGAAACGCCTCCCGCAGGACGGCCGAATCAACGTTCGCATCAAGGGCGAGGAACTCGACATCCGTGTCTCCACGGTGCCGACGGTTTACGGCGAGAGCGTGTCACTGCGATTGCTGACACGCGGCACCATTTTCTTGAGTCTCGACAAGTTGGGCTTCGATCCCAAGGACGAGGGCATCCTGCGCGAACTCATCATCAAACCGCACGGGATCATTCTGGTGACCGGGCCGACCGGTTCCGGCAAGTCCACCTCGCTTTATGCCTTCCTGAGCACGATCAACTCCGTACACCAGCGGATCATCACCATCGAGGAACCTGTCGAGTACGAGCTGAAGGGCATCAACCAGATCGCTGTACGCTCGGACATCGGGCTGACGTTTGCCACCGGCCTGCGGCACATCCTGCGGCAGGATCCCAACGTGGTCATGGTGGGTGAGATTCGTGATGGCGAGACGGCGGACATCGCCATCCGCGCCGCGCTGACGGGTCACTTGGTTTTCAGCACGCTGCACACCAACGATGCCCCGGGTGCGTTCACGCGGCTGATCGACATGGGCATCGAACCGTTTCTCGTGGCGTCGTCGGTCGAGGCGGTCATGGCCCAGCGCCTGGTTCGGACTATCTGTCCAAACTGCAAGGAGGAGCAGAAGATCGACCGCGACTATCTGCGGCAGATCAACTGCCCTGAGCACATCATCGAGTCTGGCACGTTTTATCACGGGGTCGGCTGCGAGGACTGCCGCCAGCAGGGCTACAAGGGTCGACTGGCCATTTACGAGATGCTGGTGATGAGCGAGTCCATTCGACCGCTGATTCTCAAGCGCGAGGCCTCGTCGGTCATCGGCCAGGCCGCGATCAACGAGGGCATGCGCACCCTGCGCGACGACGGTTGGCAGAAGGTGGTCGATGGCAAGACGACCATTGAGGAGATTCTGCGCGTGACCATGTCCGACGAGCATTTGAAGGAGGAGTAGCATGGCAGGGAAGAAAACCAAATGGAGCAGTTGCAATTTGCTCGAGCCGGCGACCGAGGGGAGCCGGTTGTGTCAATTCTCCGTCTCGTCGAAAAAGGTGAAACTCTCCGGCGACCAGCGCGTGGCCGATTTGATCGAGTTGCCGGCCAAGGCGGTGGGCAAGGACTGGAGAGACCTGGTCAGCCGCAAGCTCAACATCGCCACGCTACCGCCGGAGAAGGTTTTTTTGCGTGTGGTCGAGCTGCCGGAATGCGAGCCGGATGAGCTGCTGCCAATGGTCGAGTTTCAGATCGAGGATTTATCGCCGCTCCCGATGGCGCAGGCCGTTTGGTCCGCCGAGGCGGTGCCCGGCTCCACCGGCACGGAGGGAAACCAGACGGTGCTCGTCATGATCGCCGAGAGGGGTGTGGTGGGGGATCGTCTTGACGAACTCGAGGCCGTTAATTATCTCGCCGACCGGGTGGAGGTGCCGCTGCTGAGGGAGTTGGTGCCTGGTGAGCCAAGGGAGGACGGGGCGCACATTCAGCTAGTGCAGGGGGCCGACTCGGTATTGGTACTGGTGTCGTGGTGGTTCGCCGGCCGACTGCGCGATGTGAATTCATTCAACCTGCCGGACACCGCAGCCAGCCGCGATGAGTTGGTTGAGAAAATCAACAGCGTCGCCCTGGCGGGAGAGGTCGCCGGCTGGATGCCGGATGAACCGGCTTGTCATTTGGCCAAGCGCGGCGACGTGGCGGCCGACTGGAATACGGCCCTGGCCAAGTGTTTCGGTCGCATCCGAGAGGTCGAGCCGATGAGCGAGGTGGACCTAGCCACGGCTGCGGCGGAGTTTGCCGCTCGGACAACGGCCCCCGGCCTGATGCTCGAGGATTACAGCGCCCGCAACCGCCAGCGCTTTCAGGACGGCCTGTGGATGGAGGGGATCAAGGGAGCGGTGGCGCTGATGCTGGTGGGGTTGCTCGTGTTTTTCGTTTACGGGAACATGCTGCAGAGCAAGCTTGAGGAAAAGAATAACTTGGTGACCGTGCAAACCAACCTGTTCACTAAGGCGCTGCTGCTCAAGGCAAAGGTGCAGACGCTTGAGAAGCAAAAGGCACTCAAGTATGCCGCGCTCGCGGCGTGGTCCCACGTATCGACCAATCTGCCGAGAGAGCTGAAGTTCACCCAGTTGACGTTCTCGTCGGATCGCACGCCCGAAGGCATCACGAGCCGGAAACTGCGAATCGTCGGCACGGCAGATGCCGGCAAGGAGACTTTTATTGACGATTATAATCTGGTGCTCACGCGGATGGAGGTGGAGGGGAGCGAAGGCCAGAAGCTGTTCTCCTCCGTGAGTCCGGGGCCGTGGCGGAAGGATTCGAGAAAAAAACTAACCACATGGTCGGTGGAATGTGAGTTCGATGGCGAGTAACGAAAGCATATTTGACAAGCTGAACCTGAGCAGCGGTGAGCGGCGGCTGGTTATGATCGTGATCGTCGTGCTGATGCTCGCGCTCATGTGGATGGTGTGGGGGATGATTCCCAGCCCGTCGGCGACCAAACAAAAGATTGACAAGGCGCAAACACAGTTGGACAGCTTTAAGGCGGAAATAGAAAAAACAGACGTTTATCATCAGCAGATTAGCACACTTGAGGGATTAGGCTCGGAGGTGATCAAGATTGAGCAGCAGGTGGATATGCGAAATTTTATCAACCGACTCACCACAGCCAACGGAGTGGAGATCACCAGCGCCACGAGCGCGGATCCCAAGACCGGTGACTTCTTCATCGAGCAATCGATGAACATCAGATTCTCGAGCAAAGAGCGCGAACTCGTTAACTTCCTCTGGAAGCTTGGCAGCAGCGACTCGATGGTGCGCGTGAGCCAGATGCGCGTTCAGCCGGACAAGAACCGTTACAAGCTGAGCGGCACGATGACGCTGACTGCTAGTTACCAAAAAAACGTCAAGGCGACGAAGCCAAAGCCGTCGCCAGCCAAGCCCAAGGCTGAAACCAAGGCGGAGCCAGCCAAGTCCAAGGCTGAAACCAAGGCGGAGCCAGCCAAGTCCGAGACAAAGCCGGCCAAGAAAAGCGGTACTAAGCGATCCGTTCCCTCCCGGCGTGTACGCACAATAGATCAATGAAACTTTACACAAACCATTCGAGAGCTATGAAAAACCTCATCACCGGTATCCTCATACTGACATTCGCAGCGTTTGGCCAAGCGCAACCCGCGAACCCACCCGCCCCGCCGACACCCGGCAACGCAGCAGCGGCCGCCCCGGCTAATCCCGCCGATGCGCCCCTGGCCATGGACGCCGTCATCCCGATGGCCGACCTGCAACTGGTCAACATGCCGCTGGAGCAGTTCCTTGAGATTTACGCCAACTACGTCAACCGAACCATCCTGCGGGCGGCGGCGTTGCCCAATCTCAACGTCACTCTCCAGGCGCAGACACCGTTGACCGTCGTGGAGGCCATCCAAGCGATGGACAGTGTACTCTCGCTCAACGGCTACACCACCATTCCGGTGGGGGAAAAATTCGTTACTTTTGTGCCCAGCGCCAATGCACTTCAGGAGGGTGCCGCATTCTTG
>JASLKI010000240.1 GCA_030747575.1 Verrucomicrobiota bacterium
TTCCAGCGAGAGCCCAACCTTGAGGGGATCATCACCTGCCAATTCCATCAACTCCCTGACAGAGGTTCCATCGTTCTGCGAGAGGAAGACGGCCGGGATCGGGGAAAAATCCATCCCTCCCATGATGTACCGTTCATCCCCATTAAGGTTATTATAAATGATCGCAAATGTCGCCCCGGCATCCGCCGCGTGACTTGTCTTCACTGAGAAAAAAGTACCGTCACGTTCGATCAGTGCCGCCTTCCCGGTAAGATCAACTTCCAGCGGCCCAGTTGCCCTGCCCACATCCACCAGCGGCAGAGCCTCTATGGGATCGTCCGGCACCAATCCATCGCCGGGACTGGCAACAAAACTATTCTCCCTTCCGTTGGCAAAAACCTGGAGTCTCAGTCCGTCGTCCGGCAACTGAGTAACGAAGGCTTGCTTGTAGGACTTCCTCACCAATGGCCTGACATTGGCCCAACGCTTGGCCAAGCGTACTGCTGCTCCCGCATCCGGTACGCCGTAGCCGGTGTTGTGGGTAAAAAGATAACCAGCAGCGTTAGGTTGCAAAAAGGGGTCGGCAAAGTCGAAATGCCGCGAGGCGTGGATAAAAACCTGCTGCACATCGCGATAAGTCAGGTCAGGATTCACCCTTAGAATTAGTGCAACCAGACCCGCAATCTGCGGCAAGGTATACGAATTCCCAAGGTACTCAAGTGATTG
This sequence comes from Verrucomicrobiota bacterium, assembly GCA_030747575.1. Lineage (GTDB taxonomy): Bacteria > Verrucomicrobiota > Verrucomicrobiia > Limisphaerales > UBA1096 > UBA1096. Next base: position 706 of record JASLKI010000240.1, read on the forward strand.
ATAGCTACCCAACTCGGGATCGGCGTCGCTGGAGTCACGATTCTCGCCAAAGGCACCCATTCGGTCGGTGGAATATACTCCTCTGCTGATCAACCCAGCACACAGCACACAGGCTCCCATGTTACTAAAGCTTTGCACACGACCGGTCGACCCAACAGCGCCTACCGTCAACACTCGAGGGTCGTTTGAGTAACCGTCGTCCGCGGCACTCCAACCCCAAGCCCGGCTGTTGCCGGCCCCGCGGATCATCACCACACCTTTGCCATCACGACCCTGTTCGATCGCTCGTTTTATGGCCTGTTTTTCAAGCACCATCGCGTCAAGCTGTGCTGATGTGGACAATCCCCAGCTATGATTCTGCACGGCAATCCTATCGTTACAGTATTGAAACATGTCCGCGATTTCTTCCTCGGTCCCGAAATTATCGCCTGTATCCCACACCACCAGGCTGGCGAAGCGGGCATCAGGCGACACTCCGGCGATCCCCTTGCCGTTGTTGGCGTTGGCTACGGCAATCCCCGCAACGACCGTCCCGTGATTCTGGCTTTGTGCCACTGGCCTCCCGTTTGTCTTTCTGTTGGTAAAATTAAAATGAAGATTGTCGACGCCTTGACCAATGAACTCAGTGTGCGCCAAATCCACACCGTCGTCGACGATGGCAATAACCACTCCCTTACCGGTTGACTCCACCCACGCCTCTCGAATGTTCAATTCCGGTCCGAGTATTGCTCCTGTTTCGCGGTCGCGGTTTTCGAGCGGCCACTGGGTTGGAAAAAGCGGATCGTTTGGGCGAGGAGCCATGGGCGACATCTTTTTCATCGGCCGCCGTCGCACTGGGTGACTCTCCAACACATTTCGACTCTTACCCAAACGCTGGGACTCCTCAAGCGCTACTTTCACATTCTGCGCCTGCAATATGAACAAGCCGGGAGCGAACTCCCGATCCGGCTTGAGCAAACTCCCACGCATCACCTGGTCAAGCGTTGTCCCCTTGGCCAACTGCAGCACGACACGTGAGCCAAACTTGACGCGCACCCCCGGCCGATCCCTCTCATGGCCACGCGCCCACTCTTTTGCCAACTCAGACGAATCGACCGAATACACAACCAACCGTGGAGTCTTGAGCGCGTAGGTCACCACCCCGTTTGTTTCAACTGCTGACGCCTCTGCTCCCACCAAAGAGACAGCACCGGCGAGCAGCAAAGGGATAGCTCGAAGAACGTCACGCACGGAAGCAACCTACCAAAATCCTCCAGCCAAGACTACACTAAGCTTGGTTTTGTAGGGCTGGAGCGGCATGCTCGCCACATGACGATAGAGCAGAATCTGATCGGGGCGATAAAGAAACTGGAGTCAGCAGTCGCCGTGGTGAATGTGGAGCCGAAGCCGGACTTGTTGCTGCACTTCAGCCGGATTGACGAATTAACTGCCCAATTGCCGGGCGACACCAATCCCGAACTGATGCACTACCTCCGTAACAAGAGTTACGCGAAGGCCCGCCTCTGCCTTGAGGGACGGCAGACAGAAATCGAAAAAGGCGGCTGTCTTCGTTAACGGCCGCAGACCATGTTCGACCAGACCATCGCCGCGATCGCAACGCCTCTTGGCCAGGGCGGATTGGCGATCATTCGCATCTCAGGCGACAAGGCACTGGCGATTGCCGATACCCTGTTCACTCCGAGCGGCAAATCAAAACCCCAGCTCGCCAAGGCCAAGTCGCACACACTGCATTACGGGCATATCGTCCGGGATGAACGGCAGCTCGACGAAGTGATGGTTTCGGTGATGAAAGCCCCGGCGACGTTTACCCGAGAGGATATCGTGGAGATCAGCTGCCACGGCGGCATCCACTCCACCAAGTCCGTGCTCGACGCCGTGCTCGACGGAGGGGCGCGACTGGCTCT
>JASLKI010000241.1 GCA_030747575.1 Verrucomicrobiota bacterium
TGTCATCGTATACCACGCGGAACTCTGTGCGTTGGGTGTGGGGGATGTTTTCGTTGGGACTTTTCTGCAGAAACTCGCCGGCCGGCTTGGCCAAGTGCCATGCGTCGTCATCGAGGTGGCCGTCTATGTCAGGCGCTTGGACAACGCGCACCGCCGCAACAGTGGGGCGCCCGCGAAAGGTGCCCCGGCTGTCAGGCGCAACGGCGGAGTGTTCAACAGCGGACGCCGCTTGGCCAAGGCCAACCACCAATGCAGCCAATAAAAAAGCCCGCTGTATCGCCGGGCACTCGGTTCGGTTAATCAAAGTTATCTTTGAGTGAAGGTATTAAAGTCAGCCCAAGTTGGGGAAGGCCGCCTTGAGGTCGAGGGAGTCGCCGTTGGCCTGTTGCAATTTCAACAGCCGCTTGTACAGGCGCTTGACGACTTTTGCGCGGTCCGGGTCGTTGGCGACGTCATTCATCTCGAGCGGGTCGCGCGTAATATTGTACAGGCGCGCCTTCGAGATTTTCGGGTAAAGAATGAGTTTCCAGTTGCCCATCGTCACGGAGCGTTGAACTGCGAGATACGCCCCATAAACCGCCTTGACGTCCGATTCAGCGGTCTCGCCGCGCAGCAGCGGCAGCAGGCTTTGGAACTCGACCTGCGCCGGGCGCTTGGCCCCGGCGATGTCCAGTGATGTGGCCATCACGTCCTGCAGATAAATCGGCGCGGCGATCTTGTGGCTGGCCTTGATGCCGGGGCCGACAGCGATGAACGGCACGTGCGTGCTGTGCTCGTATAGATTCTGTTTGCCGAACAACCCGTGATGCCCGACCGCCAGCCCGTGGTCGGCGGTGAAGAAAATATAGGTGTTCTCCGCCTGGCCGGACGCGTCGAGCGCGTCGAGGATGCGGCCGATCTGCGCATCCATGTGCTCGATGATCGCGTAGTATTCCTGGCGGTGAATTTTCACCGCGTGATGTGTGCGCGGGAACGGCCCGAGTTTCTCGTCGCGCAACTTGGCGCTGCAGCCGATGGCGTCCTTGTACGGGTATTCGTCGAGATAGTTTTCCGGAACCTGTATGCGGCTCAGCGGGTAGCGATTGACGTACTCCTTGGGCGCCTGGCGAGGGTCGTGCGGCGCGTTGAACGCGATGTACATGAAAAATGGCCGCTCATCTTTCTTGGCGGTGCCGATGTAGCCGACCGCGTCGTCCGCGACGACTTCGCTCCAGTGCTTGCCTCCTTCCCAGAATCCGCCGAATTTTTCGTCGTACGGGCTCCACGGATCCGGCTTGTCGGGGAGCGGCCGATTGTAGCCCTGCGGCGTCTGCTTTGGCATGCCGCCGCGAATATGTCGAGTGACTTGAAACGCCTTGTCGGCGGGAGCCTGGATGTGCCACTTGCCGGTGAAAAAAGTCTGGTAACCGGCCCGGCCCATCACTTGCGGCCAGAGGTTGTTGAATTCCTTTTCGAGGGCGGCCTTTTGCTCGTCGGTCGATTTTTTGCCGCTGCGCAAAGTTTGCGACGCCGTTTGCGCCCGCCAAATGTGCCGCCCGGTTATGAGCATGTGTCGACTGGCCACGCAGACCGCGCCGCTCCACGAGCCCATGTTGTACGCGCGGGAGAACTGCGTGCCACGGCTCGCGAGTCGGTCGAGGTTCGGCGTGTCGATGTCGGTCAGTCCAAGCGAGCCGATTGTCTCGAAGCATTGGTCATCGGCGAAGAGGAACAGCACGTTCGGCTTGGCTTCAACCTGCACCTGGCCAAGAGCAAGACACACGGCGGCGACCGCTGCCAAGCGGCCTATAACTTGAATTGTTATCTGCTTCATAAACTTTCCTTTTGCGTTATTCGTTGGGGACACACATCGTAGGGCTTGGCCAAGCGGAGTCGAGCCAATAAGCTGCGGCCCGACTTCGCCTCCCGCGCCGTGGAGACGGGGCAAGCACCCACCATGGCTTACGAATCATACGCGGAATTCCTGGAAGCCCTCGAGCAGGCGGGCGAACTGACTCGCATCAGCCAGCCGCTGGCCACCGAGCTGGAGATCACCGAGCTGGCCGATCGGGAGATGAAAAAGCCGGGTGGTGGCCAGGCGCTGCTCATCGAGCAACCCACCGTCAATGGGCAGATATCCCCGCACCCGCTCGCCATCAACACAATGGGTTCAGCCCGGCGCATGGCCATGGCGCTCGGCGCAGAGAGCGTCAATGCCGCCGCCGCCGAGCTGGGTTCACTCATCCAGGCCAAGCCGCCCACCGGCGTCCGCGAGACTTTAGCGCTGCTTGGCCAAGCGCTGACCCTGCGCCACGCCACGCCCAAGCGCGCCAAGACCGGCCCGTGCAAGGAAGTTGTTCATCGCTTCGACGCACCGGCCCCGCGAACCGAGCCTTGGCCAAGCGCACCCGACGTCAACGACCCCTCGACTCTCGACCCTCAACCCTTGACGTTGCTTGACCTGCCGATCCTCAAGTGCTGGCCGCTCGATGGCGGGCGCTTTATCACGCTGCCCTGCGTCGTCACGCGCGACCCCGACACCGGCGACCGCAACCTCGGCATGTATCGCATGCAGGTTTACGACGGCTCGTCCGCCGGGATGCATTGGCAACTGCAAAAAGTCGCCGCGCGCCACGGACGCCGCTACTACGAAACCGGCGAGCGGATGCCGGTGGCCGTCTTCCTCGGTGGCGACCCGGTGTTTCCGTTTTGCGCCACCGCACCGCTGCCGGACGGGCTGGATGAATTCCTGCTCGCCGGCTACCTCCGCCGCAAGTCGGTCGAGATGGTGAAGTGCGAAACCAACGACCTCGAGGTTCCAGCCAACGCCGACATCGTGATCGAGGGCTACGTCGATCCCACTGAGCCGCTCCGCGACGAGGGGCCGTTCGGCGACCATACTGGCTACTACACGTTGCCCGAGCCGTACCCGGTGTTTCACATCACCGCCATCACCCACCGCAAACAGGCGGTTTACCCGGCGACGATCGTCGGCATCCCGCCGATGGAGGATTTCCACATGGGCAGCGCCAGCGTGAAACTATTCATGCCCATTCTGCGGATGACCTTCCCGGAGATCGTGGATATCGCGCTGCCGGCCGAGGGCGTTTTTCACAACCTCGTCTTCGTGAGCATCAAAAAAACCTACCCGATGCAAGCCTACAAAATCATGAACGGCCTCTGGGGCATGGGCCAGATGATGTTCACCAAATACGTCATCGTCGTCGACGCCGACGTGGACGTGCACAGCACCAGCGAAGTGCTCTTCCGCCTCTGCGCCTGTACCGATCCGCAACGCGACAGCATTTTCACAAAGGGCCCTGCCGACGTCCTCGACCACGCCACAACCGAGATTGCCGTCGGCACCAAGCTCGGCATCGATGCCACAAAGAAACTCCCCGCCGAAGGCCACCTCCGACAATGGCCCCCCCTCATCAAAATGGATGAATCCACCAAATTGAAGATTGACGATTATTTAAACAAACGAAAGTAACTCCAGATGTGTTGTCGGGTGGCACAGGGTTCCGGCAGGGACAAGGTCAAAAAGAAGATGAAGGCCAGGGGCGGTACGCCGACAATCACGCCCCGGCTGAACCTTGCGCCGACACAGGATGCGCTCGTTGCGGTGCAAGCATCTGGCGATGTTCGACTGGAGGCGATGCGGTGGGGGTTGATCCCGCTTTGGGCAAGGGACAAGTCGATCGGGGCCAAGCTGGCCAATGCGCGGGCGGAGACCATCGACGAAAAGCCGAGCTTCCGGCAGCCGTTTCGGCGGCGACGCTGCCTGTTGCCGGTGGATGGCTATTACGAGTGGGAATCGAGGTTAAGCGGCAAGCAGCCGGTTTACTACTCGATGCGCGATGGAGACCTGTTTTGCCTCGCTGGACTTTGGGAGACGTGGACGCCGCGGGAGCAAACCGACAAGCCAGAGTTGCCGGGGCTCGGCCTTGACCAGGCGGAGGCTGGGACACTGTGCACGTTCACCGTTGTCACCACGACACCCAATCGTTTGGCCAAGCGCGTGCACGACCGCATGCCGGTGATCGTTCATCCTACCGACTACGGCAACTGGCTCTCGCCCGAAAGCAAAGCGGCCGATCTCAAGCGGTTACTGCGGCCGTTCGACGATGAGCCGATGCAGGAGCACTATGTCACGCCGCTCATGAACAACCCCCGCTTCGAGTCACCCGCGTGCATCGAGCCGATTATCAATTGATTTTAGTTGTAACTTTATCGCGAAAACAGGCATCTATTTTCGGCAGTTTTTCATGAAACGACTTATCCTATTCAAGACAGTTGGCGTGGTGTTTGCCGTGACGTTCACATTGCAGGCGCAGCCTTCACGAGGTGGCGGACGAGGTCCCGGCGGAATGAGACCCAATATCCCTGTTATGACCGCTTTGGATGAAAACAACGATGGGATAATCTCCATTGCAGAAATACAGAACGCCGAGAAAGCCCTGACTGCACTCGACAAAAATGGTGACGGCAAAATCGATGGTAATGAACTACGCCCCAGTTTCGGGGGCCCCGCCGGTTTTGGCGGTCCGGGTGGTCGAAGCAGCAGCAAGGGCCGAGGTGGTCGGGCTTCCGACCGAGGCAATGAGCCGGAGATGGAGCGCATCCCGCCGGGGAAGCTCGACTTCAAGGACGGTGTTGCCTCAATTCCGGGTAGGGAGATGTTCGAAAAACTTTCCTATCAAGGTCCCGAAGTTATGGTCGATCAGCATCTCGCTGATTGGAAGTTCGTGAAGTTCCAGATCGAGGATGTAGGCAAGGGAGAGCCTGTGTTGTACTTCATCAACACCAAAACTCACCGGGGACACCCATTTTTCATGCGCCAGATTGGAATACAGCGTGGTGACGGCTCAATGCGTGGTGTGCTTGTTTATCGTCCTCTCAAAAAGTCGCCCAACGGTCAGCCGGGCATGTTCACTTTCGAGTACGAGCCGAATGATCGTTATCCATTCGAGCGCATCAAGCTCTCGTACGAAATGTTGACCAAACACATGCCTTATCTAAAAGGCAAACTTGGTTACTACCCAATGCCCCGTGCCCGACCGGTCTACTTTGAGGAAAAAGAGCTGTACGATGCCGCCGAATTCCCCGTGGTGCTCGACGAAGACCTCGAGAGCGACATAGGTTTCCTACCTTTGAACACGCAGGAGTCTTACGGGCGGTTGCGCCTTATTGAGACCGACGAATTGCCAACTTCACGAGACATCGTTATCTACAAGATGTTGCCGAATGAAATGCCGCGAGTTGCTGGTGTGATCACCGCTATGCGACAAACGCCCCTATCGCACGTCAACCTGCGAGCGATTCAGGACAGTGTCCCGAACGCGTTCATTACCGGTGCAGCGGAAAACAAGGAAATCACCTCGCTGATTGGCAAATTTGTTTACTATAAGGTCACCACCAACGGCTACGAACTGCGTGAGGCCTCGGCCGACGAGGTGGACAAACATTTCGCTGCCATCCGCCCGGCTAAGGTGCAGACACCCAAGCGTGACCTGTCCGTTAAGGAGATCAAGCCACTCGACAAAATCGGCTTTGAAGACTCAGCAGCATTCGGCGTCAAGGCCACCAACCTCGCCACGCTGCACACGCTGGATTTCCCCGATGGCACCGTGCCCAGCGGCCACGCCGTGCCGTTTCATTTTTACGATGCCTTCATGAAACACAATGGCTTGTACGACAAGGCCCGTGCAATGCTGGGCACCGAGTCGTTCAAGGAAAACCGCGATGAACAGATCAAAGATCTCAAGGCGTTCCGTAAACTCGTCAAGTCCGGCAGTATGCCCGACTGGATGATGGGGGACTTGGCCAAGCTGCAGAAGTCCTTCGCCAACGGCCAAGGGATTCGCTGCCGTTCAAGCACCAATAACGAAGATCTTCCCGACTTCAGCGGCGCCGGCCTGTACGACTCGTTCACTCACAAGTCGGACGAGGGCCACTTGGCCAAGAC
>JASLKI010000242.1 GCA_030747575.1 Verrucomicrobiota bacterium
AAAAAAAGAAATCCGGGTGATGTTCACCCCGTTCCGCGACGGGCTCCAAAGCGTGTTCGGCGGCAAGACACGCCTCGGCGACATCCTGCCCGCGATCGAGGCCTCCGCAGCCGCCGGCATTCGTCACTTTGAGTTTGGCGGCGGGGCGCGGTTTCAAGCGCCGTTTTTTTACGTCGGTGAAGATCCGTTCCAATGCATGTCCACCATCCGCAAAACGGTCGGCCCGGATGCCGATCTGCAGATTCTCACCCGCTCAGTCTCCGGCGTCACGCTGACCACGCAGCGCACCTCCGCCCTCGCGCTGCAGGCCAAGCTGATGAAGAAGCACGGCACGACGATCGACCGCAATTTCGACTTCATGAACGACGTCGGCAACCTGGTCAAGACCGGCCAACCCATCGTCGATGCCGGGATGCATCATCAGATTTGCGTCGCGCTGATGGGACTGCCGTTCCAGTCCGACCAGGCGCACACGCCGGAATTTTACATCAACATCGTCCGCGAACTGCTCAAGCGCGACATCCGCTTCGACTCCGTTTGCCTCAAGGATGCCTCCGGCACGACCGATCCGCGCACCTGTTACGAGACGGCCAAGGGCATCAAGGCGATTTTGCCGCCGGAGATTCCGCTCATTCAGCACACGCACGACACCGCCTCCACGGCCGTCGCCTGTTACATGGCCGGCATCGACGGGGGTGTCGATGGAATCGACCTCGCCGTGCGGCCGCTGGCTTCCGGCACGTCGCAACCGGACGTCCGCTCGATGGCCCACGCGCTCAAGGGCACCGGCTACAGACTCGACATCGATCACACGAAGATGGACGAAATCGAGTCGCTGCTGAACGAGGGCTTGAGCGAGTACGAGTTTAACCCAGTCACCACCTCGGCCGACGCCCGTGTGGTCGGCTTCCCGATGCCGGGCGGCGCGATCGGCCCGAACGTCCATATGATGCAGTCGGCCGGCATTCTCGACAAATACAGCGCCGTACTTGCCGAGTTCCCCGAGGTCGTGCGCGCCGGCGGCGGCTGGACGAGCGTCACGCCGGGCAGCCAGCAATATTGGTTGCAGGCATTTAACAACGTGCTACACGGTCGCTGGAAAAAAATCGACGCCGGTTTCGGCAAGTCCGTTCTCGGTTACTTCGGAAAACCGCCCCTGCCACCCGATACTGAAGTCGTGAAAATTGCCGCCGACCAACTCGAGTTGCCGGTGTTCGACGGCGACCCGCTCGAGGCCGCCCCCGACACACTCGCCGAAGCCGAGGCCGCGCTGAAGGAACGTGGTATCGAGGTCACGGACGAAAACAAATTCCTCGTCGCCGCCGCGATTGTCCCCGGCAAAAACATGGAACTGAACGAGGGCATCCGACTGCTCGAGGGCCGCTCCAAGATTACTCTGCCGCTGAAGAAAGAGCCGACCGTCGGAGCCGCAACGCTGACCTCGCCCACCAAGACAAAAGTCACCGTGAACGAAGGCGGCAACACGCGCACTTACGAAGTCATCATCGAACCGCCGGCATCGGCCGCCGCTCCCGCGCTTGGCCAAGCGCAAACGGGTGGCGGCCAGGCGACCGATGTGTTCTCGCCGTTCGATGGCAACGTCGAGTTGGTCGAGGTCAATGTCAAAGTCGGCGACACCGTCACCCAAGGCCAAGTCGTTGCCGCCGTCGAGGCGATGAAAGCCAAGCACGACGTGAAGGCCCCGTGCGCCGGTCGCGTCTCGGCGGTTCACGCAGCAATCGGTAATGAGGTTTCCGCCGGAAAACCAATCCTGACCATCGAGGCCTGACATGGAGATCCTCCAAGAACTGTTCAATAGTTCCGGCTTCAGCGGTGAAGCCAGCCTCGTCTGGCAGAACCTCGTTATGTTCGTCATCGGAGGCGTGCTCATCACGCTTGCCGTCAAAAAAAACTTCGAGCCTTTGCTCCTGATTCCTATCGGTTTCGGTGCCATTTTAGCAAATATCCCCGGAGCCGAAATGGTCGCCAACGACAAGGACTTAATCCCAGACCCGGGCGATCCAAATGACAAATGGCCGCTATTTGCGTTCATTTACAATTACGCGGTCAGCAAAGCTGAACTACTCCCGCCGATTATTTTCATGGGCGTCGGAGCCTTGACCGACTTCCGCCCGCTGCTTGGCCGACCAATCACTTTCCTGCTTGGGGCTGCCGCTCAGATCGGCATTTTCATCGCCGCGCTGGGCGCCTTTTACATTTTTGATTTCACGCTGAAAGAGGCGGCCTCCATCGGCATCATCGGCGGCGCGGACGGCCCGACCACCATTTACCTCACCGCCAAACTCGCACCTGACCTGCTAGGTGCAGTGGCCGTCGCCGCGTATAGTTACATGGCGCTCGTGCCGGTGATTCAGCCGCCGATTATCAAACTGCTCACCACGCAAAAGGAACGCGAGATCGACATGCCGCAGGCGCGTCCAGTGTCGAAGACCGCCGTTATTGTCTTCCCTATTGCCACTTGCGTTCTCACCGTGCTTTTCATCCCGGCCAGCGGCCCGCTCATAGGCATGCTCATGTTCGGCAACTTGATTCGCGAGTCCGGCGTCACCCAGCGCTTAAGCAGCACAGCGAGCGGTCCGCTGATCAACATCGTCACGATCTTCCTCGGCTTGATAGTGGGCGCGACGATGGAAGGCGAGAAATTTTTGAAGCCCGACACGCTGGCCATCCTCGCGCTGGGAATGGTTGCGTTTTGTTTTAGCACAGCCGGCGGCGTGGTCTTTGCAAAATTCCTGAACCTGTTCCTTAGTGAAGGTAAAAAAATCAACCCCTGCATCGGTGCGGCCGGTGTCTCCGCGGTGCCGATGGCCTCAAGGGTCGTACAAAACTTCGTATCGAAGCACACCGATGGACGCGTCAACCCGCTCATGGCCGCCATGGGGCCAAACGTCGCCGGCGTGATCGGCTCCGCTGTTTCAGCCGGAGTGTTCCTGTCGCTAATCAAGGCCCTGCAATGAGCCACGGGCAAATCCACGCTTGGAACATCCTCGACCGGAAGCCGGTTCTGGCCAAGTGGGAGGAAGGCCTCTTCACCGAAATCACCCCCACCGACGAGCCTCCCGCCGAGGCCAAGTGGATCGGCCCGCCGCTGCTCGATCTTCAAGTCAACGGCTTCGCTGGGATCGACTTTCAGCAGGACAACCTCTCCGAAGCCGATCTGCTCCATGCCGTCGAGCAGCTTGGCCAAGCGTGCTGCAGGCAGATTCTTTTCACCCTCGTCACCGACGACTGGGAGGCGATGACCCGGCGCTTGGCCAGGGCCAGACAACTCCGCGACGCCCACCCGGCGCTTGGCCGGGCGATCGCCGGCTGGCACATTGAGGGGCCGTTCCTCTCCGCCGAGACAGGCTACTGCGGCGCGCATCCCGCCGACAAAATGCTCAGGCCCACGCCGGAGCGCGTCGCCGAGTTGCGCGACCTCACCGGCGACGATCCCCTGCTCCTCACGATGGCTCCCGAGGTCAACGGCGGACTGAAGGGCTTTGCCACGGCACGCGAACTGGGCATTCGCGTCTCCATCGGTCACACCAATGCCCCGGGGCACATTCTTCGACGGGTGACCGCCGCCGGCCCAGCCGGCTTCACGCATCTCGGCAACGGCTGCCCCGCCACACTCGACCGCGCCGACAACATCCTGTGGCGTGCGCTCGACACCCCCGGCCTGACCTGCGGCCTCATCCCGGATCGATGGCACGTATCACCCACGCTGTTCCGGCTGATTCACCGGCTCATCGATCCCGACTCCATCTACTACACCACCGACGCGATGGCCGCGGCCGGTGCGCCCCCCGGAAAATACCGGCTTGGCCAACTGGAACTCGAGGTCGGCCCGGAGCAAATCGTCCGGCTTCCCGGCACACCGAACCTCGCCGGCTCCGCACTCACGCCGATCGAGGGCGTCCGCCGCGCCGCCGACATGCTCGACTGCGACTGGCAGGACGTCTGGCCCAAGTTCAGCCTGGCACCGGCGCGGTTCATGGGGCTGGAGGAAGGATTCAGCGTCGGTGCGCCCGCAAACTTCGCGCTGATCCAAACCGATTCAGCCAACCGGATCGTGTCTCACAGCCTGCAACTGGAGCACTAAAACTGTTCCAGCTCGAGGGCGTTGATGCCTTCCACCACCGTTTCGAGGGTGAGTTCGGCGAGTTGGCTGTGTTGGTTCAGCACACGGACTTTTTCGCCGAGCGGCCGCCAAATCGTCTCGTTGCTTGGCCCCCACAAAACCAGCGTGGGCAAACCAAGCGCCGAAGCCAGATGCGTGACGCCGGTGTCGTGGCCGACGTACCCGGCGCACTTGGCCAAGCGCGGCGCCAATTCCGGCAGCGGGATGTGTTGAGCAATTTTAAGGCGATCCGACAGCATGCCATTGGCCAAGTGCTGGAGCCGGTCGCCCTCCGCCTCGCCACCGATGAGCAACAGGTTTAGCGGCGACTGATCGAGCAGATGAGTCAACAGCTCGCGCCAGTTTTGTTCCGGCCAGTTTTTGCTTTCGCTGCCACTGCCGGGATGCAGCGCCAGCCAGTTTTTGCGCTTCCCCAAGCCAGGCAACTCGAGCCGCGCCACGGGGTCGCCATCGAATATTGTCAACTGCTCGAGCGGCTTGAGAAACACCTCGCTGGCGTGGATCGGCTTGGCCTCGTCGGGGCGATGTTGCGCAGCGATGAACTGGCGGGGGCCGCATGACTTAACGTTCGCTTCAAAAATCTTGTCGGGATCGAACAGGTACGAAATGACGATGGCGAACTGCCCGAAGAACTCGCGCCACTCCAGGTCGAACGGACCGCCACGGGCAAAAAACATCGACAAGCCCGGCGACTCGATCGCGTGCACCGCCTTGGCCAAGCCGCCTGAAAGCGCCAGCGATGCGATGCGAGGATAGCCCAGCACCTCGATTTCCACACCCGGAAACCGCTTCCGCAGAGCCGCCAGCACTGGCAGCGTCAGGATGAAGTCGCCGATCGCCCCGCCACGGATAACGAGAATGCGCGAGGGATTGGCAGACGTGAACTCGATCATGGCGTGACCTGATTTGCCATCACGATGACACCAGCCACGGCGACAACTGAGCCGATGATCGAACGCAGCGTCGGCCGTTCGCCCTCGAATTTCATCGCGAGCGGAATAATCATTATCGGCGACAAGGCAATGACGGACAAAACGATCCCCGCTGGCAGACCGTTCAGCGCCCACTGGTACGCGCCCACGCCCAATGTCGGCCCGCAAAGCGCATTGGCCACGACCAGCGCAGCGACCAGTTTCACGGTTGCGGGAGTCAGCGGCATCTCGTTTTGGCCCGGACCACTGTTGCGGATTCTTATTTTTCGAAACACGAGCAACACAGCCATCACCGTCAAGCCACCAAGAATGCGTTGATACGCTTGGGACAACCCGTCCACGGTGGCACCGGCCTCGACCACCGATACCGCCTTGCGACTCAGCACCGCGCCGAAGCCCTGCCCAAAGGCAGACATCAGCCCCCACATGATTCCAGCCTTCCAATGTTTCTTGTCGACTTGAGACGTTTCGCTGGGAGCCAAGGCCAGGCCGACACCCACCAGGATCGCAGTGCCAGCCAGCACCTGGCCAAGTGACAACTTCTCGCCCAGCCAAAGCCACTCAATGGTCGCCGCAAACGGCGCGGCTAGGCATTGCGTCATTACCATTGTCAGCCGCGACCCTAGAATTGGGAAAGCCCGGAACAAGCCGTAGTCCCCCATGCCGAAACCAACGATGCCGCTAATGAAAAACACCCCCAGCGCGCCTCCACCCAGCCCAGCCCCCAGCGAGTGCGCATAGATTCCAAGCAACGCCCCAGCGAGTAGAAACCGCCAAAAGTTCGCCTCGACACCGGAGAGGTGATGCGACAACCGCTTACCGGATACCGCCGATAGGGAAAACAAAATAGTAGCCAAAACCGCTGCGGTCATTTGTCGGTGGAATTAATCATCCAAAAACCCAGCGCTGCGCCAGCCATCCAGTATCGTTTGCAACTCGGCTCGCTCCGCCTCGGCTACCTCGACCAACGGCGGACGCACGATGCCACCTCTCAGGCCCAGCATGTCGAGCATTACCTTCATGGCCGACACCTCGTAGCCCTTGCGTTTAGTTCGAAGCGCGTAGAGCGGCACTACGTGATCGTTGACCAGTTGATTGAGCGCCGCTGATTCCCCGGCTGCACCAAGTTCGTGAAGTTTGACCGACAACTTGGGCGCCACCGCCGAGATGCTCGACGTGTAAGCTCGAATGCCGATCGTGTAGTAGCCCGGCACCATGTCGTCGCCCGCACCGCCAATCCAGTGCAGCCTGTCGCCGAGTCGTTCGCGAATCATTTGGTATCGGCGAATATCAGCCGTGCCATCTTTCCACGCGACGACATTTGGGATTTCAGCCAAGCGCTCCGCCTGTGCCGGGGTATAGTTCGCCCAGTCACGACTGTAAATCAGAACTCCCAAGCCGCTCGCCTCGGCGATACTCGAGTAGTAGTTCACCAGGCCGTCCATCTCGGCGTTCGGATAATACGGTGGAAATGCCAACACGCCGTCGGCTCCGCAGTCGGCTGACTGGGCGGCCAAGCGCTTGGCCAAGCCACCGGCAAAACCCACCCCGGCTATCACCGGCATAAGGCCGGCCGCCTCCTCGATAGTGGCCTCTACGACTTGCCGCACTTCCTCCGGCGTGAGCGAGTACAACTCACCGGTGCCACCGGCGGCCACCAACGCGCACATTGGCTGCGCAAGCATGTAGCGAACGTTCTTCCGATGTCCGTCAAGGTCGAGTGAGTGGTCATCGTTGAACGGCGTCACCGGGAAGCCGATAACCCCCTCAAGTTTCGTACAAAGTTCCTGTGGATTCATTTTAAAAAAATTTGGTTACCAGCGCGGAAGTTTTCGGGTCCAGTTTGAGTCAACGTGTTTCTGCATCTCAGCCTCGTCGTCGCGTTTGCGGTACGGGCAGTTGCGGAAGCGTTCCTTGCCGCGCTCGAGTTGATCGGTGTCGAGCGTCACGCCCAAGCCCGGTTTGTCGGGAATCTCGACGAACCCATCAGCGATCGACACCCGGCCGCCCTCGACGATCTCGTCAATTTCCGACTGCCACGGGTAATGCGTATCGCAGGCGTAGGTAAGGTGCGTCGTCGCCGATGCGACGTGCGCCATCGCCATGAGGGAAACGCCGAGGTGGCTGTTCGAGTGCATCGACAGGCCGATGCCAAATGTCTTGCAGACACGCGCAAGTTGCTGCACACGCCGCATGCCACCCCAGTAATGGTGATCGCACAGCACCACTTGAACGGCGTCGCGGCTCACGGCTTCCGGGATGTCGCCGAACGATGTCACGGCTACGTTGCTGGCGAGCGGCGTCTCAATGCCATCGGCCATGAGGCGGCGGCGCACCTCGGCCATGCCATCGAGTCCGACGCACGGGTCCTCAAGGTAACCGCCACCGGAGAGTTCCCCAGCCAAGTCTCGACCGACCTTTACGGAGGTCTCGACCGACCAGGCACAGTTGGGATCGATCCTCAGCGGCACGGCTTGGCCAAGCGCCTGGCGGAGTTGGCGCAGCGTTTCGATCTCGACATCCGGCGCGAGCACGCCGCCCTTAAACTTGATGGATCCAAAGCCGTACTTGGCGCGCAGTTGCTGAACCTGTTCGACGAGCGACTCCGGCGAGAGGGCCTCACCGTATTCGTCGTCGCGCAGATCGCCGCCCTCACCGCCACCACCGGCATGCTTGTAGAACGGATACGCGGAGAATGGCACCTTGTCGCGCACGCGGCCACCGATAAGATCACAAACCGGCTTGCCGACGGTTTTGCCGATCAAGTCGAGGCAGGCCGTCTCGATCGCAGAGTAGGTGCGGGCGTCGGCGTCCAGCGGGTTTTCGCCGGGAACGTTGTAGGTTTGCGAGCGCTCCAATCCGCTGGCGCCGCCCTCGACCATCGGCGACAAGTCGCCGGTCAACCGATACGGACACGCCCCGACGACCTTCCCTCGAATCGCCTCGAGTGCCCCGGCCGGCTGGTCGCCGCCGTACGTTTCGGCGATGCCGATGACGCCGTCGTTGCTTACCAACTCGATGACGTTTCGCAGGGCGTACGGCTGGTGCAGCCCGTAGCTACTTCGCAACGGCGGATCGGCCATTGCGATGGAGTGAATCCTGAAGTCGCTGATTCGCATTAAAAAACGGGCCGCATGTTGCCGCCCGTTTGCGTTTGGTTCAATGCGGGAGTGCGTCGGTCACTTGGCCAATCAAGGCAAATATCAGGCCAAGCGACAATAAACTACTGCGTTTCACCGAAAGAAAACTGGTCATTCAGATACGGTTCAGGTTGATCTCACTGGAGGTTGGGTAAATAACAAACACCCGCCGTTCACAATGATTCACACGCCTGTTCAGCTCAACCCTTGGTCTTGGCGGCGGCGTAGTCGAGATCAGCCACTTCCGGCAGGCCAACCTGCTTGAACAAATCCCCGCGTTCCTTGAGAAGAACTTTGTTCGAGGAATCGGCGCGACGAAGCATTACAAAACATTCGGGGAACCACTGAATTGTATTTGTAACACGCTCCGCTTCACCGGCTTGCCTCTAGGTAGGCGATGAGGTCGGCGAGCTGCTGTTGGGTGAGAATGGTATTCATCCCGGCCGGCATCAGTGACACGTGGAGTGGCTCCAATTTCCGAATGTTTCCGCGCTCCACTCTCACGCTTTTTTCGGGCGAAAGGGCCAGTGTGACATGCCCTGCGTCCTGATTACTCACGATCCCCGCCAGCACGCCGCCGTCGCCGGTGTTCACTTGCATCGTCTCGTAGCTGCGGACGAAACTGGCGCTTGGGAAAACGATCGCCTCGAGCAGATCCATCTTTTTTCGCACCTGGCCAATCCGCGTCAGATCCGGCCCGAACTGGCCTCCGTGATACGCCATCGAGTGGCAGGTCGAGCAACCGGCTTTCGGCCCACGGAACACCGCCTTACCTCGAAGCGCGTCGCCGCCCGGCAACCCGTCGGCCAACTCCCGC
>JASLKI010000243.1 GCA_030747575.1 Verrucomicrobiota bacterium
CAAGGCGTACACCACCCGCGTCGGCGAAGGCCCGATGCCGTCCGAGTCCAGGGTCGTCGGCGACCTGTTGCACGGCATGGGCCGCGAATACGGCGCGACCACCGGCCGCGAGCGCCGCTGCGGCTGGTTCGACGCCGTCACCGTCCGGCAGGCGGCCATGCTCAACGGCATCACCGACCTCGCAGTCACGAATCTGGACGGTCTGGATACGCTCGAGTCGATCAAGGTCTGCGTCGGCTACCGGCTTGGCGGCAAACGGATCGACCATCAACCCAGCGACCTTGGCCGGTTGTCCAAGTGCCGGGCAATCTACGAGACGTTTCCCGGCTGGCAAAAACCAACCGACAGGATTCGCACGTGGAAAACCCTGCCGCTCAACGCCCGGCGTTACGCACAGGCCTTGGCCAAGCTGACCGGCACCAAGCTCAGCTACGCCTCTGTCGGCCCTGCCCGCTCGCAGACCATCACCCTGTAAATCCGGCCGCTTGGCCAGGCGCATGAGCCGCGCATCGACACAACTCAGCGAGAAATCCCGAACCGCCCTCCCGGCGCACGTCGCCATCATCATGGACGGAAACGGCCGCTGGGCCAGGGAGCGCGGGCTGCCCCGCGTCGAGGGCCACCGCCGGGGCGCGGAGTCGGTACGCGCGGTGTTGCGTTGTGCCTCCTCGCTCGGCATCCGGCACCTCACGCTTTACGCCTTCTCCATCGAGAACTGGAACCGCCCCAAGGCGGAGGTCGACACGCTGATGAAGTTCCTCGCTCGCTACCTGAAAACCGAGCAGGCGGAGATGGATCAAAACAACATCCGGCTGCGGGCGATCGGCCAGTTGGATCGCCTGCCGGGTTTCGTTCGCGAGCAGCTCGACGCCACCATCGCGTCGCTCGATGCAAACACCGGTACCACGCTGAACCTCGCCCTTAGCTACGGCGGCCGCACCGAGCTGGTGGACGCCGCCCGCTCTCTCGCCGCCAAGGCGCAATCCGGCGAGCTGGCTCCGGCGGACATCGACGAGCAAACTTTTGCTGATCACCTCTACACTGCCGGCACGCCGGATCCGGATCTGCTGATCCGCACGAGTGGCGAAATGCGAGTGAGCAACTTTTTGCTGTGGCAAATCTCCTACGCGGAGCTGGTCGTCACCGAGCGGCTTTGGCCCGACTTCGGTGAGGCCGATTTCTGCGCCGCGCTCGAGGCATATGCCAGCCGCGAGCGGCGTTTCGGAAAAGTTTGACCCCGGCCAAGCGGACTGAAACCCTCCCGTCGACAACCGACCATGTCATCCGCCCTCCAACCCGAATCCAAGGCCGCCACCCTCATGCGTCGCTTGGCCAGCTCCGTGGTGCTACTAGGGGTGGTGTTTTACGGCCTCCTGGCAGGCGGCCCGATCTCCGTGTTTCTCGTTGGCGGACTCATCATGCTGCTCAACATCGTCGGCCTATTCGAGTTTTACGGCATGGTGAATGCAAACGGCCTGCCGCGCTTCAAGTGGCTTGGCTTGGCCGGCGGTGTCACCCTTGTCGGCACGCTGTTCGTGTATCTCTCCGGCTTGGCCAAGCGGCAACTCGGCGAGCCAACGACCGGCGGGGCGGCGGAGCTTGAGCTTGGCATTTTCGCCGTCCTGCTGC
>JASLKI010000244.1 GCA_030747575.1 Verrucomicrobiota bacterium
CCCAAAACCACAGCTCCTGAGTCATGCTGAGCCTGGAAAGACCCGTTTCATTAGTTAGTGCCCATGTTACGCCTGATGTGAGGAAGTTGCCCAACGATACCGTGAGCAGGAACAGTGACAAAATGAATGACTTCATCTGACGTGGTGCCTGAGTGTAGGCGAATTCAAGACCCGTGATCGACACCATCACCTCTGCAGAGGTGAGAAGTGCGCAGGCAAGGATTTGCCAAGCCATGTGGGGAGTGTTGCCGGCGTCCACAGACATCTGTACCACGGCCACCATGCTGAAGGCCGCACTCATGGTGAAAAGGCCGATACCAATTTTGCGCAGCGGGGATAATGGAAATACCCGATCAATCAGCGGATAAATACCGTAGTTGAAAACGGGAATCAGCAGCAGAATAAACAGCGGGTTGAACACCGCAGCGATTTGCGCAGGCAGTAATTCCAGCCCGCCGATCAAAGGCACGCCTTCAGGTATCATACGATCCAAACTTTTGGCCTGTATTAGCCATGTGGTTCCAATTTGATCGAATAGTGACCAAAACACGATTATGAATGCAAACACCACGCTGATTCGCCCGATCGCTTTTTTGCCTTCGTCAGAAAAAGTTTCCGCGAAATATTCTTTCATTCCGCGCGTCTGGATATGCACAAACTTGTTGCGCCCCATCCAAAACACAAATGTTGCCAGTGCCATTAGTACACCAGGCAAACCAAATGCGTAATGAGCCCCGAAGAGTACTTCGTTGGGCCCTTTTTCTCCCACCAGCCATTGAACACTCGGATAAATTTTTGCGCCAATCCCTTCACCAGCGGTCGCTTCCAGAAGGAATGGCGTCAGCATCCCACTCAAAAATGCACCTAAATTAATTGAAAAATAAAACCAGCCGAACACCTTGCTTAACAAATGCCCGTTCGATTTTCCAAACTGATCGCCCACATGCGCCGACACACAGGGCTTAACGCCTCCTGACCCCAAGGCAATAAGGATCAGTCCGCCAAATAACCAACCTTTGGTATCTCCCATCACCCCCATGAAAGCCAGACACGCGTGACCTGCACAATACACTATGGAAAGCGTGATAATGGTGCGGTATTTGCCCCAGATGGAATCTGAAATCAGCGCGCCAATCACCGGGAAAAAATAGGCCGAAGCCACGAACAAATGCACCCAGCCCTTAGCTTCCTGATCGGTGTAAGTATCAAGACGACCATCGGGTTGCATGAGGTAGGTGGTCAAGAAGACGAACAACACCGCGCGCATGCCATAGAAGGAAAACCGCTCCGCCGCCTCGTTGCCGATGATGTAAGGGATGCCCTTGGGCATACCCGTACTCTTCACTGGTGAGGTCGAATAGGGCTCTTGAGCCATGGCCAGAAACCTTGGCGAAGCGACTGTATGCTGGCGAGGTAAAAGCGCAAAATGGACTTGAACCAAGGAGTGTTGATGCTACTACCGCGTTGTTGATGGGCTTGGGCGAACCCTTTTTGGTGTGACCTTCGAAAACTATGGCATTGTGAATGTTGGGTAGGTTAAATCCCAGACTCGGGCATGAAGAAATAAGGTTACTCGATATTTCAAGTAGCTGAACGGTTCCCAAATCCGCTGAAAAAAGGGTATAAAGTTCCTTCGGTTGACGCGTTGTTTGTTAGGAAGATTGCGCTCTACTTTGGCCCAATATTGGATCAAGAGCCTAATGTATTAAATCACTCGGCCACCCGTACCCGGTAGTATTGGTACTGGAACACCTCATTACGGGTGTCGGTAAATTGAACCGATGAGCCTGTCCCGTTGATCGTCTCAATCCTGTTCCACTGCAGGAAGTCTCCCGTGGCTTCTACCATGTAACTTTTCTCCTCGTCCGTGTTGATGCTAAAGCCAAATCTAAAGCCGAAGGGTGCCAACACCGTGCTGTCGATATGGTTCCCCTCATCACCACCGGCTTCTGGTTCGCCAGTAAGAAGCTCAATCTCTGCTATCTGCATACAGCAGCTGCTCGGCCCCACGGTCGTCGGAAAGATCAGCTCATATGTCGTGTAGGCCAGATCATTTTCGAAACTTACCGTCTGCCGCTCAAACCTTTCCACAAATTCAGGAACATCTCCTGATGCTATCTCAGTAAACGTTTCTCCATCATCATTTGACCCCGACAGAATATAGTTCGCTGGATCCCGATCAGGCGCGTCATTGGCCGATGTCAACGCCAAGCCGGTCACCACTCCACCATCCGTCGTGATGGTCAAACCCGTATCTACCTTGTCGAAGTTCAGGTACTTTGTGGAAGGGTTATCATCTATCGCATTCGGCGCCTGCTCACCACCCGGACTGTTGTCCGAGGTCGGTACAACCTCATCTCCGGGGAGGGTGATGTCCGCCGGCTCATATAATTTGGTGGTACCCCCTAAATCACTAACTACAGAATCTGGAAGTGCCAGATTATGAAATTGCACACTGCTGATGTAACCGCCCTTGGACAGTTCATCGGTTGTGAACAAATAAAAGAAATCCCCCAGCGAATGCTCTCCTTCGCCATCAATCAGGCCCCCAATGGCTTCTTGTCCAACCTTATTACCGTCCAGATAATAGTTGATGTTATTACTGGAGTGACTCACGACTATCGCAATCCTGTACCAGTTGTTCGCCAGTATTTCTCCATGGAAACTGGTTCCTCCGATTTTTCCCTCACCATTGATAATTACGCTTGCCTGCTCGATGGGTGCATTTGACACAATTGCCCTTGTGTCGGTGGAGGAAGTTTCAGGGTAAAGAATATCGACAATGATAGAGTATTCGTTGAAAAGCCAGTTATCCTCATCAAGTTCGGCTCCAACGTATACTTCAATGCCTGAAAAATCACTGAGTTCATCTGAATCTGGGAATTTCAAAACATTTACTGATTTCCCCTGAATACCCGGAATCGCGAACGTGTCGGTTGTCCCAAAAGCGGCATCGCCCTGTTCCCAAGCCCATTCGAGGTTTTCACCAATGGTTGCCTTTAGAGAATAATTGAAGTTCCAATAACCTGTAATTTCAGCAAAACAGGAAAAATACGGGATTATAAGAAAAGCAAAAGTAAGGGGTATTTTCATATTAATCTATCCGACACAGTATGGACCACCTGTTCGAATATTAGTTTTAGCAGCCTCCTAAGTCGATCTTTCTGTTGACTGCGACTTCACACACACCACCAACAGCACGGTGCGATTATTGTGAGTAGGAGGTGTTTCATTCTGCTACTGATTGGCTCTTTTGGTGGTGATCTTTCGGGTTTCAGCGCCGACATTATCTAAGTGGCCGGTCATCAACCCATGCAACTCCTCTGTCTTGCCCGGCAGTTTTTCTGCGAGGTTAATGTCTTCCTCGACGCTTTTCGAAAGATCGAATAACTCGAGGCGATTGTCTCTCCAAGTTTTGACCAGTTTATAGTCGCCATGGATCAATGCCGTCTGCGCAGTGCGGGCAACAGCTTGGTGAAACAGAAGGAATGAATTTGAGCGTTCCACTCCGCCTTGGCCCTGGTTGCGGAGCAGCCTTGTCAGGCTGCCACCATCGAGAGATTTGGGCAGCGGCTTCGCGTAACCCGCCAACTCAGCCAGGGTGGGGAAAAGGTCCAGTCCGGTGACAGGCACGCGGCTCTGGCTGCCTGGTTTTATTCTCGGGCCAACCGCGATGAACGGCACCCTTAAACCGCCCTCGTACATTGAACCCTTTCCCTGGCGCAGTGGATGGTTGCGCGGGAGCTTCTTGTTTTTCTGCCCGGGCATGGTGAGGCGACCACCGTTGTCGGAGAGAAAAAACACGAAGGTGTTGTCCTTCAGACCAAGAGACTCGATTTTGTCCATCACCGCTCCAATGCCATCATCAAGGTCCTGGGTCATGGCGGCGAACTCCGGCATGGTGTGCTTTTTGCCCTTGGCCAAGCGCTTGGTTTTTTTGAGCGAGTCTTCGCTGTAAAAAATATCGAGGTGCACCGCGAAGTGCGACACCTGAACGAAGAACGGCTTACCGCTCCTGGCCTGCGTTTCCATGAAGTCACAAGTGCGCTGGGTCAGGCTGCGAACCAATTTGGGATCATGCTTAGGCGCGGGACCGCCTGTTCCCTTTGAGCCGCCTGTTCCGTTGCCGGTGTAGCCGTCGCTCACATCGTAGCCCATCTCGCCGGGCGTCACGTTGTCAAAGCGCATGTCCCACTTGCCGAAGTGCGCGGTTTGGTAGGCCGGATTGGCATGCTTGAGCATCTGCGGCAGGCTCAACTGCTTGCGGTAGTTGGCGGTCCAGTTCTTTTGATCCTTCTGATAAATATGTCGTGCCGGCGATTGGCCAACGAGCAGGCTGCGCCGAGTAGGACAACAGAACGGTGCCGGCGAGTAGCCTTGCGAAAACAACATCCCGCGCTTGGCTAGGCGTTCCAAGTGCGGTGTGCGAAAATAATCACTGCGAGTCCGCTCGTCGACCGGGTCCATCAACACGGATGATCCCACCCAACTCTGATCATCGCTGAGCAGGATAACAAAGTTAGGCGGCAAATCGCCTGGCTTGGCGGCATGCAACGACGAGTCGCCGCAACAAAGCGCGAGGACGGTTCCAATTGTGGTAACTAGGAGTTTCATCTTGGTTAGGCCAGCAGATCGCTGATGATGTGGCCGTGGACGTTGGTCAGGCGGCGCTGGATGCCGTTATGGTAGAAGGTCAGTCGCTCATGGTCGATGCCGAGCAGGTGCAAAACAGTGGCGTGGAAGTCGTGCCAGCTAACACGGTTTTCCTCGGCGCGATGGCCGGTCTCGTCCGTGTTGCCATAGGCGGTTCCAGGGCGCAAGCCGGCCCCAGCCATCCACACGGTAAATCCCGGGCCGTTGTGATCGCGACCGAGACCAACTTTGTTTGACGGCGATTGGGTGAACGGTGTCCGGCCAAACTCAGTGGTGAACGTCACAAGTGTGTCCTCGAGCATGCCGCGTTGCTTAAGATCCTTCAGCAGGGCAGCCACCGGCTGGTCGATGCGCAACGCCTCGCGCGTGTGGTTGCTGATCATGTCCTCGTGGCCGTCCCAGCTCGTGCGTGGCTTGCCGCCCAGCGGGCCGCCGGAGAACAACTGCACAAACCGCACACCGCGCTCCAGTAGTCGCCGCGCGAGGATGCAGTTGCGCGCAAAATCGCCAGTCTGCTTTCCGCCCAGGCCGTACGACTTGGCAATACGCCGCGGTTCGCTGTCGAGATCGGCCACTTCGGGCACTGAAACCTGCATGCGCGCAGCCAATTCGTAGCTTCGTAGACGCGCCCCTAAAATATCATCCACGCCACCGAGCCGCTGAAGTTGTTTTTGCTGCATGTACGCAAGCAGACTATTCGTGGCCTCGCGCGCCTCTTCAGGAACTTGTTTCGGGGGAAAAAGATCGCGCACCGGTTGTTCGCTGGAACGAAACACGACGCCCTGATGTTCGCCCGGAAGAAAACCGTTGTTCCAGTTCGCCGAGCCGCCGCTGGGTGCGCCACGACGGTCGGGGATCACGACAAACGCCGGCAGCGAGCCGGAGGCGTTGCCTAGTCCGTACGACAACCAGCCGCCGAGCGACGGGAAGCCATTGGTCTGGAATCCGCTGTTTGACATGAACAACGCCGGCGTGTGGTTGCTCGTGTCGGAGTACATCGAGCGAATCACGGTCAGTTCGTCGGCGACCTTGGCCAAGTGCGGAAACAAATCCGACACCCAGAGGCCGCTTTGGCCGCGCTGCCTGAACGCCCAATCGTTTTTGCGCAGCAACCCGACGCGACCAAAGAACGGCTCCGGCTTTTTGCCCGGCGGTGTCTTGCCATGAAACTCGGTCAACTCCGGCTTGTAGTCAAACGAGTCGATTTGGCTGTAGCCGCCGACGAGGCAGATATTGATCACCCGCCTGGCCTTGGGAGCAAGGTGTGGCCGCAGGACGACGGCTTCCTCGGCCCGCAATAAACTTGTAAACGCGGTTGCGCCCAACCCATGCACGGCCCAGTTTAAAAACCGGCGACGATCAATGCTCTGTGCGCTCGCGTTCATTCGATCACCACAAATTCGCTGCTGTTAAACAATGCCCGGCAGAGTGATGGTAAACCGTGCTTCGCAATCATTGCTGTCGCTTGGCTGCGTTCGATTTCGTCCGGCTCCCGTCCCAAGCTCAACCGCCAAGCTCGCCGCACTTGGCCAGGCGGCGCCTCGCCGGCCTCCTTTCGTACGCGATTGGCCAAGTCGGCGGCCATACGCCATACAAACACGTTGTTACTCAAGCTGAGCGCCTGCAACGGCGTGGTCGTCACGGCGCGAGTGGGAGCAGTGGTGGAGGGGTCGGGGCAATCGAACGTGTCCAGGATGGCGTCGCGTTCCCCGCGCGGCGAGAAACGATAGATCGTACGGCGATCAAACTTTGGCCCCTTCACCTCTATTGGATTATAGTAGCGCCCGGCGTTGAAATGGATTTCCTTCACGTCCTCGTAGCTCGGACCGCTTTGTTGCGTGTTCAGCATGCCGGCGGCTAGCAACAACGAGTCACGCACCGCTTCACCTTCAAGGCGCTTCGGCGCAAAGCGCCAAAGCAACCGATTGTCGCGGTCGCGGCCAAGCGCATCCGGTCGCGAAGCGGACGATTGGCGATACGTCATCGAGGTGACGATGAGTCGATGCAGCGATTTCAGGCTGTAATTGTTTTGCTGAAACCAGCCGGCTAGCCAGTCGAGTAGCTCGGGGTGGCTGGGCCTTCCGCCACCCGTGCCGAAGTCACTTGGTTCCTTGACTAGTCCGTGGCCGAAATGATGGTGCCAAATGCGGTTCACTATCACTCGACTGAACAGCGGATTCGCCGGATTGGTTATCCAGTCGGCCGCTGCCTTGCGCCGCTCGGCGTCGCTCGCGGTGGAGGTTAATTTGAAATCGGCGTTCACACCGGCCAAGGCAGAGACACCGGCCGGCGGGACCTCTTGGCCAAGCGAAGCAGCACTACCGCGCAGGTGAACTCTCATCGCACCGGGATTGGCGACACGCACCGAATGCATTCCATGCTGCGCGCCGTGCCATACGCCGGCAAAAAGCGCCGCCATCGAGTAGTATTCCTCGGTGGAAACCGGATCGGTCTTGTGATTGTGACAACGCGCACACTGCACCGTCAGCCCGAGGAACGCCTGAGTTACCGTGCCGACGATCTCGCCGAGTTCGTCCTGCCTCGCCTGATTTTTCATCAGCGGGCTCGCCCCAAGCACAGTGTTGTGCGTTCCGGCGACGAGAAAACCAACAGCAGCAGCACCCTTGCGCCCGGGTCGCAAAATGTCGCCAGCGATTTGCATCCGGGCGAATTCGTCGTACGGCATGTCGGCGTTAAGCGAGTCAATGATCCAGTCGCGATACGGCCAGGCGTTACGGCGCGGTTCGTTGTACTCGAAGCCGTTGCTCTCGCCGTAGCGCGCGACGTCGAGCCAGTGTCGCGCCCACCGTTCGCCGTAACGCGGCGAGGCCAACAGGCGATCAATTAGTTGATGGTAAGCTGGGTCGGTGGGATTGCCGACAAACTCAGCCACTGTCTCCGGCGATGGTGACAACCCGAGCAGGTCGAAGTGAAGGCGGCGAATCAGCGTTCTCGGTTCCGCCGGGGGCGACGACGTCAACCCATCCTTGGCCAAACGCTGTTGAACGAAGGCATCGATGGGATGCTTGGCCAAGCCATTCGACGGCAGGTCAACCTTGGCGAGGGGTTGCAACGACCACCAACCTTCCGAGGCGACACCTCCCGTGGCTAAAAGCAGCAGAGCCGCCATGCCAACGCTAAAAGCAACGCGATGGATCGGATTTTTTTTTACGCTAAGCCTATTCAATAATCCAACAGATCAACACCCGGATGGTCGCGGCACAGAGCAAAAAATCCAGCTTTTATCCCAGAAGAGTAGTTACTTCGACGGAAGGCGTGCTGCGCTAAAAAGTGCAATCAATAAATTATTGACCTGTGCTGATCTCTTGGAAAATCCAGTCAGCAGCCATTCTGTCTGCCCCGTCGGGAATGGTGTGGCCGCGTGGCTCAGGCAGAACATGCAGCGTTACCCTGCTGGGTAACTTTAGTTTGCGCGATTCCTTGGAAATTTCCCTTGCCAGTTGGACGGCATGATCGGTGCCCACCCGTTTATCCTGGTCGCCAATGACGATCCAAACCTTCCGGCCAGCGAGATCCTTGGCCCGGTTGATCAGGTTGGACCCCCTGACCAGTTGGCATTCGCTGGTTGATTTGAATTCGCGCAGGACGGACAGGTCCGTCACTGGGGCAAAACCAGCAACGCATTTTACCCGTGGATCGTGAATAGCCGCGTGAAGCGCAAGAAACCCACCGCGCGATGTCCCGCAAGCAGCGATTTTTTCTGGATCGGAAACCCCTTGCTTGACGAGGTGATCAAGAACCTTCGACAGGCGATTGTTGAATTCTGCAACGAAGTCCGAACCCCGAGCTGCGCGATGACTCCAACCCGACAGACCTTCGGGTTCCCCGTCAACCCGTTGATCACCGTGACAGGGCAGATTAATAGAAATGCAAAGGTATCCGCGCTTGGCTAATTGGTTGCCGCAGTGACGGTAATACGCTGAGTTCAGTGTATTCTCTATTGTCGTGGCCAGTACGATCAAGGTCGGTGCCGGTCGTTCACGCTTCGTGTTACCCCAAATGCCGTACTCAATCCCATCAGGGGTATGCATCAACAGTACTTTAGGTTCGGGCTCCGCAATGACACTCACAACACCCACCAACAGCACGGCTGCGATTGCTGTAATTAGGGGTTGTTTCATATGACAGAAACTCCTTAACCGTTTATTGCAGTTTTCAAGGAGTTTAGAATTCGCTCATTGTCTAGTTTGTTTTTCACGGCAACTCTCAGGTAATTTGCCCCAATAGACGTTCCCATGGAACTGACATCCCTTAAATATACTCCTTCCAAAACACACTCTCCCACAACATCTTTTGCACATTTCCCACCCTCAGGAAGTTTACAAAGCAGGAAATTCGCTACACTGGGAAAAACTTCCAAACCAATTTCACTCAGCTCAGAACTAAGCGCTTCCCTCAGAATATGAGTTTCTTTGTAACGGGCCTCGTAGTAGCTAGGGTCATCTAATGCATAAACACCAGCAAGTTGAGCTGGCATGCTAATCACCCATGGAGGAGTGATCGTTCGTAGTGGTTCCATTTGATGCTGTCCACCACAAAGATAAGCAACGCGAGCACCACTCAACGCATATACCTTTGACATGGATTTGCAGACGATAACATTTTCGCTGGATACAGCAACCTGCTCTAGCGACTGATCAAAGCCCACGTATTCCATGTAGGTTTCATCCACCCAGACCCGAGTGGTTAGAGGAATCTGGCTGAGTATCTTAATCATGTTCTCTTGTGACAAATACTTCCCGGTTGGGCTGTTAGGGTTAACGAGAACAATCAAATCGTATTTCTTTCCAAGGGCTTGCTCAAAATCATTTAAATCTAACGCGAACCCATTCTTATATTTCAAACGAACTCGATCTACTCTGCATCGCACAACTTTTTCAAGCACGTGTGAATACTCCCCGTAGGTCGGGTCGAGGATTAATACCTTTGAAGACTGTGTTAACCATTGTCTAAATGCCCTAAAAATTAGATCAGAAGAACCTGCTCCGGGAAGTACATTACAAGGTTTTACACCTCGCGCATTTGCCACCTTTGAGAGAAAACCCTCGCAACCGGTTGGGGGGGATGTTCTTAACAGCCAAGACAGATTTTCGTTTATCGCCGAAATAATTTTCGGCGAAGGCGGGAACCAAGCATCAAGGACATCCGCATTAACAATAGAATTTTTTCGGTCTAGCTGATCAAAGCAATCTCCAATCGCCTTAAAAAAAGCACCCCCATGAAAACAGGGGGCAGGTGGATTAAACGGAACAGGGAGTTGCCAATCTGTTTGATCAAAAAGTCTATTGAGTATTTTCCCCTGTCCCTCGGACTTGTCTCGAAGCTGGGCAACAGTCCCGAGCAAAAGGTCATATGTTAATGCACCAGATTGGGCTGAAAGCCCCAACGCTTGAAATCCCAATCTCTTGTACATTTCATTGATTCCACGATGACCAATAATTACAATCTGCTTGCCTCCATGAGACTCCACCCACCTGAGAGCTCCGTACATTAATAACCCGGAAATAACACTCCCTCTATGCTTCTTGAAAACAGTTAAAAGACGAGTTTCCCAAACAGATTCATCAACCCTAAAAGGAAGATCACTTCTTTTAAAATACTTATCTATTGAAAACTCTCGTTTGCCCGGTGGCGTCAAACTTATAAATCCTGCCAATTCTCCCTCAACGCATACAACAAAATTTACATTGTAGCCATCGAGGGAATCCCCTAACCGCCCTATACGATTCGTTTCATGTTGTCCCAACTCAACCGCGTAAACATCGTGCCGACGACATGCCAACTCTTCATCTTGCTCTTTAGTGGATATGCTTATCTGATACCGATGGCTTTTTAAGCTGATCTTTTTTACCACAATCTTCCTTTCGTTGACTGTTATCCAGCGACTGAGAAGGCAAGTTAACAGTTATTGCATGAAACCCGTTCATTGATAAAATCAATGGTTGTATTGATTGAATCGATAGCTACCCCATCTACAGCACAGCTGTGATTGTTGCAATTAGTAAGCGTTTCACTTCACGTTTGTCCAAAAAGTTGAGACAAGTGTATTGTAATTCTCACCCGGCGCAAAGCCTCCCCTCAGGACATCATGAACCAGAACCTCCTTGCCTCGGCCTCGGTCACCGCGTTGTTTTAGTCCTTCCTGAGCAGGGTCGGGTTGGGATGAAATGTGAACCCAGAGTCCTGTCCAACTGACAACGGCCCCGAGAAGATGAATGAATGTCTCAAAGAATCGACCTATTCAGCGCGAAGGCTTCGCAAAGCAAAATAGATGTTTATTGCCACGTAGGTAGATGGCGTCGCCGACGATGGCTGGCGACGCATAGAACGTCTCGTTCAGTTCGTTGATCGCCAGCACTT
>JASLKI010000245.1 GCA_030747575.1 Verrucomicrobiota bacterium
GCCGACCTCGAGGCCCGGTGCATTCGCACCATCGGCGCCCCTGCAAAACGCTTCGGCGAGGACCGGCTGCGGCTGCTTCGCGCCGTGCGCTTCGCCGCGCAGCTTGGGTTCGAGATCGACCCGGCGACGTTCGCTGCCGTGCAGCAACACGCCGCCGCCATCCGCGAAGTGAGCGCCGAGCGCATCCGCGATGAGTTGCTGAAACTGTTCCGCCCGCCGCACGCCGCGCGCGGGCTCGACCTGCTGCACGAGAGCCTGCTGCTGCCCGAGGTGCTGCCGGAGCTGGCCGCCACCATCGGTTGCGAGCAGCCGCCGGAATATCATCCAGAGGGCGATGTGTTCACCCACATTCGCTTCATGCTCGGCCAACTGCCGGCTGACGCCGGCACGACACTTGTTTGGTCGGTGCTAATGCACGACATCGCCAAGCCGGCGACACAGAGCTGCGATGAGGGGCGCATCCGTTTTTTGGCTCACGAAAAAGTCGGAGCCGTCATGACGCTGGAAATCATGAACCGCCTGCGCTTCCCCAAGGCCAGCAGCGCTGTGGTGAAAACCTGCGTGCGCCATCACATGCAGTTGAAGGACGCGCAACAAATGCGCCCCGCTACGTTGCGAAAACTGTTCCTCCGTCCGACCTTCCCGGTCGAGCTGACGTTGCACCGACTCGACAGCCTAGCTTCCACCGGCAATCTGGAGAACTTCGAGTTTTTGGAGTCCAAGCTCGCCGAGTTTCAAGACCAGCCGGAGTTGCAAAAACCGCTGGTCGATGGCGGCGACCTGATCACGCTTGGCCAATCGCCGGGGGCGGAACTGGGCAGGCTGCTCAGCGATATCCGCAACCGCCAACTCGCCGGCGAACTCACCACCCGCGAACAAGCCCTCGCCTGGGCACGCGAGGTACTGGGCTAGGCCGGGATCGGCTTTTTCCAGATCGGCACTTTTTGTTTCATCTCGTTGATGATGAACTGGCAGGCGTCGAATGCTTCCGCACGGTGCGGCGCGGTCACTTCCACCCACAGCGACGGCTCGTTCACCGGCACCACGCCGAGCCGATGAACCAAGCGCACCGACTCCACCGGCCAACTTTTTTCGACGGCGTCGAAAATCAGGCCGAATTGGTGGTGGGCCATTTCCTCGTGGGCTTCATAATCGATCGCGGTGATAGGGGCATCACCTTCGATTTCGCGCACCACACCCAAGAAGCAAATCACTGCTCCCATCCCTTTGCCCATCTCCCGACACTTAGCCAAGGCCGCCTCGTCGATTGCGCCAGTTGAAATGGTTAGTTCCGTTTTCATCAGTCAACCTCCCTGTGTCGGCGGGAAAAACGAAACCTCATCGCCGTCGCTGAGGACGAAGTCGTCATCTTTATATTCCAGACCAACGGCCTTGAGGGTGCTGTTTTCTGAACCGGCTAGTTTAGGGAATTCGTCGAGCACTGCCGCGTGTGTCTCGCCGAGTGTGGTGCCCTTGGCTAGTTCCAGTGCCGTTTCGGCGCAACCGGTGTGGTCTCGGAAATAGGACCAGAATTTCACCAGAACTCTCAAGAGTACAACTCCGGTTTCAGCACGCCGATGTGTGGCAGATTGCGGTATTTTTCCGCGTAATCGAGGCCATAGCCGACGACGAACTCGTTCGGGATTTCAAAGCCGACGTAGTCAGCGATGATGTCATATTCGCGTCGCGCTTTTTTGGAAAGCAGGACGCAAGAGCGAACCTGGCGAGGGTTCATTTCTCCCAGCTTGTTGATGACGGCGCGGAGGGTTTTGCCGGTGTCGAGGATATCGTCCACGAGCAGCACGTCTCGCCCGGCGACGTCGAGTTTCAATTCCTTGGTGAACACGAGTTCGCGCGACTCGGTGCCGTCGCCGTAGCTAGATACGCCGATGAAGTCGAGCCGCAGCGGCAGGTCGAGTTCGCGCACGAGGTCGGCGAGAAACATCAGCGTCCCGGTAAGCAACCCGACCACGACGAGGTCGCGCCCGGGGAAGTCCGACTGCACCTGCGCCGCCAACTCCCCAACGCGCCGCCGGATTTCCTTCTCGGAAATCAGTACCTTGTCGATGTCAGCGCTGAGGTCGCTCATGGGCGGTGCGGCTTTAAATGTGGCGTGAGTCGTCCTCGTTCTTTTCGGTGTAGCCGCTGTCCTGCCGCTGGAAGTTCACTTCGTTCTTTTTTACGTAGGCGGCAAAGATATCGTCGGCGCTCATGCCGAGCACCTGCGCGAGGCTGATAAGAAAATGGAACAAATCGACAACCTCGACGCGGGCATTTTGCTCGTCGAGTTTCTGGTACTTGGCCCACCATTTCCACGGCACGCTGTCGGTCAGTTCGGCGATTTCTTGGCCCATGGCGCGGCAGTAGTTGAGTACCCACTCGGTTTTCTGCTCGTCACTCATCCCGTCTGTCTGCACGCCGATCCGCTCATTGAGCGACTTCTGCATCCGAAAGAGCTCTCGTAATTGATCAGGTTGATCCATGCGCCGACTGTCCGCGCTTGGCCACCGGCGAAGCAAGTTTTTTTGATGGAAACTCCCCGATGCCCCTTGGCCAAGCGGGGTCAGTGCAGGATCTCGAACGAGCCGTCCGAGTGAGCGACGGCGGCTGTGAAGCTCCACTTGGGCACGCCGTGGGGGGCTGGCCCTGTTGATTGGTCGGCTTTGCCTCAGCGTCGTAGATGTGCCAGGCGGCTCTGAGGCCGGCGGAGACGACCAAGGCTAACGACGGGTGCAGCTTCATGCGGGCGAACCCCAGCGTCCGGGCGCGGAGTAACGCCCCAGTCGGGATTTGCCCGGCGATTTGTCTTGAAGAAACCGGGTTGAAAACGGACGCTGCCTGCGATCCGGTGTTACATTCTTTTCACGGTAACAGTAACTTAATCTGCCCTCGGGTGGTATAATCATGGTGGTGGTTTTGATGCATCGATTTTCCCGGTTTTGTACTCTTCTGGCTTTGCTCTGCCTTACGCTTGGCCAGGCGCAGGCGGTGACGCTGAAGGAGGCGCGCCAACTGTATGCCACCGGCGAGTACGCCAAAGCGATCAAGGCCAGCGAGGCGGCCATCGCCGCCAACGAGTACGATAGTGGCTGGCGGTTGTTGCTGCTCCGGGTGCGGTTGACCACCGGCGAGTACCCCGAGGCGAGGCAGTTCGCCACCGAGTTGCTGAAGGATTACCGCTACCGTTCCAACGCCGAGGCGCTTTGGCTGTTTCATCTCGCCTACGAGGCCAACGGCGATGCCGCGGAGGCGGGCCAGGTGCTGCAGGCCATTATGCAGTTCCTCAACGGCCAACGCGGTATCAGCGATGAGAATACGCTCATCTTCATCGGTCGCGCACTGCTCAAGGCTGCCGCCACCGATCCCAAGCAGGTGAAGGAGAACCTGTTCGACCGCGTGCTCAAGTCGAGCCCCGACAATCGCGAGGCTTTGTTGGCCACAGGTGAACTGGCCCTCGCCAAGCGTGATTTTAAGCTGGCGGGGCAGACCTTTACTAGAGCGATAGGGCATTACCCGGACGACGCTGATCTGCTTTACGGTCTAGCCAAGGCCTACGCCGAGAGCGATCCGTCGCAGATGGAGGAACCGCTACACACGGCGATGTTCACCAACCCCGACCACGTCCCGTCGCTGCTGTTGCAGGCGCACAACCAGGCCGACGCTGAGCAGTACGACACCGCGAACGGCATCCTCAAGGCGATCTTTAAGATCAACCCGAACCACTCCGCGAGTTGGGCTTTGCAGTCCGCGCTCCACACCGTTCGAAACGAGCCAGAAAAAGCCAAGTCGGCGCGAGCCAGTGGCTTGAAATATTGGCAAACCAACCCACTGGTGGATCATGAGATCGGAAAAAAACTCTCGTCGAAATACCTCTTCGCGGAGGGCGCGGCGCATCAACGGCAGGCGCTGGAGTTCAGTAAGGATTATCTGGAGGCCAAGACGCAACTCGCGCAGGATTTGTTACGGCTTGGCCAGGAGGAGGAAGGGTGGCGGTTGGCCGAGGAGGCGCACAACGCCGACGGCTACGACGTGACGACGTACAACTTGCTCACGCTGCATGACTCGCTAAAAAAATACACGACGATTGACCGCAACGGCTTCCTGCTGCGGATGACTAGCGACGAGGCTGCGCTGTACGGCGACGAGGCGATCGATCTGCTCACCGAGGCCCGGGAGTTGTTTTCGGCAAAATACGACACGCAAATTGAAGGTCCGGTGATCGTCGAGATTTTCCCCGAGAAAAAGGACTTTGCCGTGCGGACGTTTGGCATTCCGGGTGGCGACGGCTACATGGGCGTTTGCTTCGGCAAGCTGATCACGGCCAACAGCCCCAAGTCGCTTATCGGCTTTCAGCAGAATTGGCAGTCGCTGCTCTGGCACGAGTACTGCCACGTCATCACGCTGCAAAAGACGCTCAACAAGATGCCGCGCTGGTTCAGTGAGGGCATCTCCGTTTACGAGGAGCGATTGCGGCACAGTTCTTGGGGCGAGCAAATGACACCCGAGTACCGCGAATTCATCCTCGGCGGAGAGATGACGCCGATCGAGCGGCTCAGCATGGCGTTCATCGTGCCCAAGAGCCCGGAGCACATACAGTTCGCCTATTACCAATCGTCGCTCGTGGTCGAGTATCTCGTGAACCATTTTGGCGAGGCGTGCATCAGCAACATCCTGCGCGACCTTGGCCAGGGTGTGTTCATCAACATCGCCATCGAGCAGCACGCCGCCCCGTTGGCCAAGCTCGAGGCCGGCTTCGCCGAGTTCGCCACCGGCTTGGCCAAGACGTTCGCCGCCGAGGCGGACCTGGCCAAGCCGAGCCCGCTCGAGGTTAATCCGCTCGACAAGAACGCCATCGTCGATTGGCTCGAGGCCAACCCGAGCAACATCTGGGCACTCAACACTACCTGCGCAAACCTTGTCTCTGAGGAGAAATTCCTCGAGGCAATCCCGCTACTCGAGCGGTCGATCAAGCTGCACCCGAGACAGCGCGGAAGTGGCTCACCGTACGGTATGCTCGCCCGGGCGCACCGCGAACTTGGTCAGGCGGAGGATGAGCTCACGGTGCTCGAGCAATGGGCCGTTATCGAGGATGCGGCGACAAAACTTTACGGGCGGTTGATGGAGATTCACGCCGAGCGCGAAAATTGGGAAGCGGTCGATCGACTGGCCAAGCGATTCTTCTCGGCCAACCCGCTCTCACCCATTGGCCACCGTTTCATGGCCCTCACCGCCCAGCAAACCGGCAATACAGCGGCGACCATCCGGCCGCTCAAGCGACTGCTGCTGCTTGATCCGGCCGACCCGGTGGATCTGCATTTCCGGCTGGCCACCGCGCTGGCCGGCCCGTCGCCGCTCGAGGCCAAGCGCCACGTGCTGCAGGCGCTCGAGGACGCGCCAAGGTTCCGTGCCGCACAGAAACTGCTCAACCGCTTGGCCAAGCCAGGGCCACCCGCCGGAGAGGCCAAGGCGCAATGAACTCCTTCCGGAAACCTACCCGCCGGTTTGGCCTTGGCCTGGTGCTCGCTGCGCTGACCATGGTTACGTTTGCCGTATGGAGTCAGCGCGATTGGCATCGCGGCGAGCGCGACAAACGCGGTGG
>JASLKI010000246.1 GCA_030747575.1 Verrucomicrobiota bacterium
CGCTCGACGGCTTGGCCGGCTTTGCCGAGGATATTTACTTTCACCAGGTTGTGGCTAATGGCGCGGACGGTTCGCTTACGCGGTACCGCGACTTGCCGGATGCCCTGGCCGCCGCAGCACGTGGCGAGACAAGCGGAGACACTGAGTGGAGAATCCACTTTCACGTTCCGCTACATTGCCCGCCGACTCCGTTGTTTGACACGACTGCCGATCAACTGCAGCGCGTCATCGTGACGCTCGCAGCCAATCCGGCGATCTGTTCGCACATCGAGATGGAAACCTACACGTGGGAAGTATTGCCCGGTGAGTTGAAGCAGCGCGACGTTGTTGATCAGCTCGCCGGGGAATACGACTGGACATTGGCCAAACTGGCAGAGCAGGGGATACACCCCGCTAACTGATATGCGCCCGAAGCGCGATTCATCCTACGGTTGCGTGAAGGCTCTGCTGCTGCTGGGGCGCGTCTCCAACCTATCCACCGTCTGGTCGAACTGTCTCGCCGCCTGGTTGCTGGCTGGCGGCGCGTTGGTCGAGTCGGCGGATGTGCAGCGCTTTGTCTGGCTTATTGCCGGTGCGACGCTGCTTTTTCTTGCGGGCATGTTTCTCAATGACGCCTTCGACGTTCAATTCGACCGCGAGCATCGTCCCGGGCGGCCGATCCCCAGTGGCGTCATCAGCGTCAAGGCGGTTTGGGTGCTGGGCATTGGCCAACTGCTGCTCGGCCTTGGTTGCCTCGTTTGGGTGAACACCTTGGCGACGCTCTGTGCGCTTGGCTTGGCCGGGAGCATTCTGGTGTACGACTGGCTGCATAAACGCACGACTTGGTCGCCGCTACTCATGGGGCTGTGCCGCTTGCTCCTGTATCTCCTGGCCGGGGCAACCGCCACGGGGTCGCTTGGCCTTACGGTTGTTTTAAGCGCTGTTGCACTGTGGGCGTACATCGTCGGGTTGAGCAACATTGCCCGGCGCGAAGCCACCGGTGGCAGGGTTAACTCATGGCCGTGCTGGCTGCTTGGGTTGCCGCTGACGCTCGCTTTCGCGCTGCCATATTGCCACGGGGATGCTGACGTGGCATGGCGCGGAGTGATGGTTGCGGCTGGCTTGTATGCCTTGTGGACGGTTCGAAGTTTGCTGTTCACCTTCAAGTCCATCATGCCGCAATACGGACGAACCGTCTCCGGTCTACTTGCTGGTATTGTGCTGTTCGACTTCATGCTCGTGGCGAACCAGGGGGTGCAGATGGGTGTCGTGTTTTTTGGGTTGTTCGGCTTGGCCTTGTTATTTCAGCGCTACATTCCCGCTACATGAAACCAGTTGTCAACAAAGGATTGGCTCGCTTTTTCCCTGCGTGCCGTAACAATTCTCACGCCGATAGCGTATGGTTCTTTTGTCGAGCCAACCGCTTGGCCAAGCAAGAACGTTGAAAACCAGGGCACAAAAAATTATTTTGTCGATGCTGGCTGTAGTCCTGCTGGCAGCAGCGGCTGTGGCGCAGTGGACTCGTGATCCCGGTGGCCGCGGCCGGTTTGGCAGAGGCGGAAGAGGCGGTGTGCCGGAATGGCAAAACGATGCCGAGATGCCCCATGACAAGTTCACATTTACCCGCATACAATTCTCAGGCTATGGGCGGGGAGGGGGTGGATGGCGAGTGGATTATCCCAACGCAGACCTAAATTTTTCCCACCGCATCGAGCAGCTCACCGCCATCAAGGCCGATCCCGAAGGCACTGTTGTTCAGTTCACGGAGAAAAAGCTCTATGGGTATCCCTTCGTTTACATCACCGATCCCCGCTCAATGTCCCTTGGTGAGGATGAGGTCAAGGGCTTTAGGAAATACTTGCGTAGCGGCGGCTTTTTCATGGCGGACGACTTTTGGAGTGAGCCGGAGTGGGAAGCCTTTTACCGAGAAATGAAGCGAGTGTTGCCCGATGTCGAGCCGGTGGACTTGCCGGTGGAACACCCGCTGTTCAGCCACGTATTCCCACTAGACAGCAAGCCGCAGGTGCCCAGCGAAGACTGGTATATGGATAGATTCGCCACGGCGCAACAGGCACTGGACAGCGGTGTCACCTGGGAAACAAAGCGGTATGATGTCGTGCCACCCAAGCCGCATTTCTACGCCTACTTTGACAAGAAAGGCCGGATGATGGGCGTTGCCTGCCACAACACAGACATAGGTGATGGCTGGGAGGAGGAAGGCGTCAGCGAATGGTATTTCAAAAACTTCTCCGAGCCCAAGTCATACCCGATGGGAATCAACATCCTCATCTACGCCATGACCCACTGAAGCCACGCACGACGGTTTTTTGTGTAGCCAACAAATGCTGCCCCGGGTGCACTTGAAGGCACAACATTCTGCTTAGAAGTAATTTGCGTGCAAAAAGAAGCAAAATCCGACTCCGTTTTACCTCTGAAAACATTGATTGAAACAGGGGAGGTGCGCCAGTTTGTGACAACGGGAAAGTGAGTGGCTACACAAAACGCATCTGGTGGCGGGGTTGGATTGACCGGCTTGGCCAAGCAGGGCAGTGTCCATGCGTGATTGTTTCCCGGTTGATCCTGTTGGTTGTATGTGCGGCATCAATTGGCCAAGCGGGCTGGGCACAGGAGTCGCGGCAAGACAAGCCGTTGCTTACGGGATACAAAGTGATTCGGAATATTCCCTATGCCGGTACGGACAACGCCCGGCAGAGTCTGGATTTGGCGCTGCCCTTAAAGCGCGCATCGGGCAAGCCGTTGTCCGTGATTGCCTTCATCCATGGAGGTGCATGGAGAGCGGGGAGTAAGGATGGCGGGTTGAGGCGGATTCGTGGTTTTCTGAACTCAGGAAAGTATGCCGGGATGTCGATTGGTTACCGGTTGAGCGATGAGGCCAAGTGGCCGGCGCAGATTCACGACTGCAAAGCGGCAATCCGCTGGATCAAGGCAAATGCGGAAAAACACGGCCTAGATGGCGGCAAAATTGCGGTACACGGCACCTCTGCCGGCGGCCATCTGGTCGCGATGCTGGGCACCTCGGCCGGAGTCAAGGCAATGGATGGTTCTGTTGGCCCTCATACGGATCATAATACAAAGGTGGCCTGCGTGGTGGATTATTTTGGGCCGACGAATTTTTTACGGATGGATGACTTTGAGAGTCGAATCGTTCATGACGCCGCTGACTCGCCTGAGAGTCAGTTGATTGGATGTCAGATTCAGGACAATCAAAGGAAAACTCTCACAGCCGATCCCATCTCGTATGTGAGCAAGGAGGACTCGCCGTTCCTGATCATGCATGGAACGGAGGATATGGCAGTTCCATATAACCAGTCAGTTATTTTGCACTCCGCACTTAAGAAGGCCGACGTGCCGTCGGCGTTACTGACGGTGACCGGCGGGGGGCACGGGGTTGGGGGCGGCGTGTTGGATGAATACGTTCAAAAGTTTATCGACCACCATTTGTTGAACAAAAGGGCTGTTTTTGAGAATATCACCATACCGGTGTCAAAGACTGCTCGGCGTTAGGACTTGGTTTGGTCGTAGACGCGAGAATTGCGTTGTGAGGCGTTTGCAGCGCAGTGCAGGAGGAATAATTTATTGTGGGAAAGTGCGGGTACACTAAACTGCTCCAAAACGCCGTTATCTCTTGTCACATTGATTCTCGTCTCTGCATCTTGTTAAAGACAGCAAGACGTATTTTACCTTATTATCATTGGGTGAAGAACGTGAAAACGTTGAAAAACAAGTGGTGCCCCGGGCGGGACTTGAACCCACAACATTCTGCTTAGAAGGCAGACGCTCTATCCAGTTGAGCTACCGGGGCGACCTTGGGTTGTAGCCAAGACGAGGTTTGCCAATTAAACCCACGAACGTCAAGACCCCACGCGCGGGATCATTTCCCCCTTGATACACCAAGGGTGACGCTGATGCCGTTTTTTTTGCAAATGGGCTGGGCCTTACTGGCGTTGCGGGTGCGGGCGTAGAGCTTGCACGTCCGCTGGAGCCACTTGATGGCATCTTTCTTTTTTGACTGTTTCTCATAGCTGAAGCTAATGGCTGGGACGGCGTCCGGGGCGACCTATTCTGTGGTCAAGGCCTAATGATACAGCGTCAGTGCCTCTGTGAATTCTGGCTCTTGGTGCAGGGGGTGGCTTGAACCAGGATATAGACAGGGTTCGTCATCGGTATCGGGGCGCAAAACACCAAGCAACTTGGCCAAAGCGGAGCACTTATTCCTCGAAGAAAAGCGCCCGGGCGTAGTCGCCCGCAGAGAAGGGCTGGAGGTCGTCGGGTTGCTCGCCTAGCCCGATGAACTTGACCGGTAAATCGAGTTCGTGCTGAATTGCTACCACCATTCCGCCCCTCGAGGTGCCGTCGAGCTTGGTGATGACCAGCCCCGTCAGCGGGACAGACTTGTTGAATTCGCGCGCTTGGCTCAGTGCGTTCATCCCGGTGGAGGCATCGATCACGAGCAGCGTTTCGTGCGGCGCGCCATCGACCTTGTTGCCGATCACGCGGTGCAGTTTCTCGAGTTCGCGCATCAAGTTGTGCTTGGTATGGAGTCGGCCGGCGGTGTCGATGAATAGATAATCATTGCCATTTCCTAGCGCAGAGTTGGCGGCGTCGTGTGCGATTGAAGCGGGGTCTGCGCCGTAGTTGCTGCTGACAACCGGGATGTCTAGCCGCGTACCCCAGAGGTTCAGCTGCTCGATGGCGGCGGCGCGAAAGGTGTCGCATGCGGCCAACATCGGCTTGCCGCCGTCGGACTTGACGCGGTGGGCGAGCTTGGCGGCGGTGGTGGTTTTACCGGCGCCATTCACACCGACCAGCGAGACGACTGTCAGCCCGTCGTGCTTGGCCAAGTGGGCGGTGTTGTTGCCGAGGCACGACACGACTTCCACCAGAGCAACCTCGAGCACGCTACCCGACTTCCCGCCGCTCGACTCGTATTTTTCACGGACGGCATCGATGACGCGCCCAGTGACCGCGAGCCCCATGTCAGAGGCTAGCAGGGCGGCCTCAAGTTCTTCGATGTCGTCCTCGGTGAGCTTGGGTGAGCGGGTGATGATCCGGTGGATCTCAGTCGATAATTTGGACTGCGTTTTCTTCAGTCCGGAAAAGAATTTTTTGAACAAACCCATCTGCTTAAATTTGACTGCTCGTGGTGGAATGGGGGAGGCGGCGTTTCATTTCATCGAGGATTTCGTACGGCACGCGAACAGTCCCGATGAGGGGGGGGCGGCCCCGTGACGGGCCGTGGCAATCCGACCCGCCGGTGATGAGCAGGCCAAGGCGCGCGGCCATTTCGCGATAACGCTTGGCGGTGCTCTTGGGGTGCCTGCTGTGCCAGCACTCTAGACCGTCGAGGCCTGCCTCAACCAGCCGAGGGATCAGGTGGTCTATCTTGTTGAGGCTGGGATGGGCCATCACAGCCAAGCCTCCGGCCTGGTGGATCAGCCGGATGCCCTCATCGACGCCGACGTTGACCTTGGGAACCCAGGCTGGTGAGCCCTTCCGCAGATAACGGATGAATGCCTCGTCCATTGTGCTGCAAAAGCCGTGCTTCACCAGTGCCCGGGCCACATGCGGCCTGCCGGGTGCCTTGCACTTAGCTAGGTCGAAAACCTGATCGGCGTGCAGGGTCACCCCGATCGAGTTAAGCTGCCGAACCAGGCCGTGAACGCGATCTGTTCGGTTTTGTTGGTAGCGAGTGGTTTCGCGTATCAGTTCCTTGTTGTCCGTGTCAAGGTAGTAGCCGAGTAGGTGCATCTCGTGGCCATCGATATCGGTGGAAAGCTCGGTGCCGGGGATGAACTCGATGTCGCGCTCGGCACAGGCCTTGGCCAAGCGCGGGCAGCCCTCGATTGTGTCGTGGTCGGTCAACGCAATGGCGGCAAGGTTCATTTTCTGCGCCTCCTCAGCCACTTGCTCGGGGCTGGAGACGCCGTCCGAGTAGAGGGTGTGCAGGTGCAGGTCGATCAATGGCTTGGCCAAGCGTTTCTCCCAGTGAGCTTGCTCAGTTGGCGGTCGTTCGGGCAGGGCGCATGAGCTTGCCCTTGACCTTGTCGAGAATCCCGTTGACGAATCGTCCGCTGTTCTCAGTGGAAAACTTTTTGGCGATGTCGATCGCCTCGTTGATGCTGACGACCGGCGGGATGTCCTCCCGGTGCAGCATCTCGTAAATGGCCAGTCGTAGGATGTTTCGATCCACCTTGGCGATGCGGTCGATATCCCAGTTGCGTGTCTGTTCCTCGATGATGCCGTCCAACTCGGTGAGTTTTTCCAGGGCGCCGCGAATGAGGGGATCCCCAAACTTCCGGACTTCATCGTCTTCGGATGTCGGCGGCGTCGGATCGGATGCCTCACCCCAGGTGGATGCCTTGTGATCCTCGGCGATTGCGGCGCTGGTTTGGGATTTCCAAAAGCGCTCAAGATCCTCCTCGATTGCCTCGGGAGGGTTCATTTCATGTTGAAACAGGAACTGGATGGCCCGTTCGCGGGCCAGACGGCGAAATCGCATCGGCGGAATACTGTATGAAAATGGTTTTAAGGAAAATGCAAAAATTATCCCGAAGATGAAATAGGCCTCAAATCAGCTCGAACCGTCTCGTAGGATGTGCTGAAACTCATCACATTGGGGTCGGGCTCGATGTTCCGCGCCTTGCAGGAGGCACTGTAGAGGTCGGGCCACCAGTTACGATGCCCCGTTTTGCTGTCCTTGCGGTATTGGTTCCAGTCCATCATGACGCGTGACCAGCAGTCATCACCGTAGTCGATGGCCGCTTTGGGGTTGTCGAATTCCGGCAGGTACCAGTTGCGCCCGATGCGCGCATGCAGCACCTCGTCAGCCCAGTCATAATCCTGAAACAGCGCGGACAATGGGTTGCTGGAATCAAGGGCTACTTCCCACTCGAAGCGTTTGCCTGTCCGGGGCATCAACCCCTGCTCGATGAAGTAGAGAACGGCATGCCGTTCGATCGGGGTGAGTTGAGTGTTGAGAGCGTGCGACCAGTTAAAGTTGACCATGACTGTTTTGGGCCAGTCGATGCCGAGATTTACAAAGCCCACTTCGCCCATCATGGCGTGCCGTGCTTCGTCCCAAAGCTGGCGAGTCATGTCGCGGTAGTAACCCCACGGCTTGCCTGGTGTTTCGGCGATGATGCTTGACATCATCTCCGGCACGTCAATTTCTCGAAGCCGCTTGTAGAACATTATTAGTGTCTTGGGTTCCGGCGGATATTGCTCGTCGTACAGGAACGACTCCGCATTGACAGCCATGTTGTATGGGTCGGGAAAGCGATCGTCGCGCCTGGGTACACCATCGTACTGGTATGGTATGGCTGAGTGTTTGCGCTTGACCGTTTGCTGGGCCGGTTGACCGGCTGCCTCAGGGTTGCTCAGGCATTGGTTTAACAGGTCAAGCCACGATTGAGATTGAGCACGCTGTTTTTTATCCACCAGCTCGTCAATGGTCGCTTGACCAAGTGCAATCATCTCGGCGATCTCAAGCAGGGCAAACCGGATTATTCGCACACTCGGGTGGTCGGCCAGTGGGTTGGTGTCGGTCAAGTGCTGTTGCAGGGCGTTCTGTAGTGAAGGGAGTGCCGCCTCGTAAACCCCGAGTAACAATTCCGCAGTGGTTGGGGCGGCGAGGATCTCGTCAAATAGAATCTCGAGGTGCTTATCCGGCACGGACTCGAGCCCAAGGGGCGGCTCTCGCATTTCACCAACGCGCTGTCGAAGGGCTGTGACATGCTCAGAGCAATAATAGGCGTGCAGGCTGAATGTCATTTTCAGCTCATAAACCGGCTCAGAGGGGATACGGTTATTGAAAACCTGATGCAGTCTCTTGAGTGAATAGTGATAGCGCTTCAAGCGCTGGACACATTCTTCCACAGGTAGCCCCGGGCGTTGCGCCTCATCAAAC
>JASLKI010000247.1 GCA_030747575.1 Verrucomicrobiota bacterium
GCCGAGCCGGAGGGGCAGATCGACCGGCAGTATTCGACCGACACGCTGCCCGGTCACGCCGCATGGATCGACGGCGATTACAAGCTGCATCGCGCGCCGGTGAAGAAAAACAGCGGCGAGTTTGCCTACGAACTTTATCACTTGGGCGACGATCCGAAGGAACAGCAAAACCTGCTCGGCAGCACCAAGAAATTCGCCAAGCGCGTCGATCGAATGAAAGCCGGCTTGGCCGCCTGGCAGAAGTCAGTGGTGAACAGCCTCAACGGCGGCGACTACCGCTGACCCGCAGGCCAAGCTGTGAGTCGT
Organism: Verrucomicrobiota bacterium; assembly: GCA_030747575.1. GTDB lineage: Bacteria > Verrucomicrobiota > Verrucomicrobiia > Limisphaerales > UBA1096 > UBA1096. Next base: position 307 of record JASLKI010000247.1, read on the forward strand.
AACAAGTCATTGCCGCCGGGGGAGTCGCTGATTCACCCGATCACCTCGGCCATCGAGCCGATTGACCTGGCCGCGCTGTTCACGGCGGAGCAACCGCTGGAACTGGAGCTTGGCTCCGGCGACGGGTCGTTCACGCTGCAGTACGCCCTGGCCCATCCCGGCCGGAACATCGTCGCGCTGGAGCGGCTGCTCGGGCGCATCACCAAGCTCGACCGTAAGGGACATCGCGCCGGGTTGAAGAATCTCCGGCTCCTCCGGGCCGAGGCAGCGTACGTACTCGAGCACCTGCTGCCGACGAGGACACTGAACGCGATCCACGTTTACTTCCCCGATCCGTGGCCGAAGAAGCGACACCACAAAAACCGACTGATCAGCGAGCCGTTCCCACCCCTGTCCAAGCGCCTACTCAAGGCCGGAGGCGTCGTTTATCTGCGAACGGACGACATCGACTATTTCGAGCAAATGCTGGAGCTGTTCGATGGGGCTTCGGGGTTCGAGCGCACGGAAACGCCCAGGGCGCTCAAGGCACTCGTGACCGACTTCGAGCAGGAGTTCAACGCACAGGGCATCCCGACAAACCACGCAGCCTACCGAAAAGACGGCGGTTGAGTTAAACGCAGTTTAAGGAGTTTCAAACTTTCAGTTTCAGGTCAATCGGCAATGAAGGTTTTCTTGAAACTTAAAATTTTTATCCCAAAGCGGCGCACAACGCGCGCACTCCAAGACGCTGGCGCGTAAGCCCCGCTTACTGCTCACTTTTTCTCCGGCTGAAACTCGAGGCGCATGATGGAGCCGGGCTTAAAGGTGGCGAGGCCGAAGCTCGGGCTTTGCGCCTCGACGCCGGCGGCAGCCCAGCGGTTCAGCACAAAAGTAAGCCGGCTGCCGTCGCTCAAGTGGGCACGCACGCGGTGCTTGAGCGGCATGGCGGCGCCGGTCTTGCTTGTCGCCGGCTCGATCTGTTTCACGCGGTCGAGCGGCACAGGGAAACCGCCCTCGGGCGTGGTGACGTTGAGTTTGTCTCCCTCGATATCGTTGACGCGGCCCTGCATGCGGTCGTTGTTGATCAGCTTGACGAGGTCGTCCTTCGCGCCGATGGGATGGGTCGGTGGACCCTTGAACCGGCCGTCCCATTCCTCGCAGCGCAGGTTGCTGATGCGCACAGCACCCCGGCCCTGGTGCACGATGCGGATGCCGCTGCCCTCTCCAGTAAAGCCCTTGGGGTCGATCCATTTGCGGATCAGTTTGCCGTCGATCGCCACGGCGATCAACCGCTGTGCCTTGTTGGCAAAAAACTCGAGGCGCGCCTTGGTTCTATTCCGGAAGCTAGGGACGGTCGCCTGGCCGAGGTAAGTGAGCGGCGTGTGTTTTTTGACCGGCAAAAGGTTCACCGAATAGCTGTTGACTTGGATGCTGTAAAAGCCGCCAAAGTCCGGCTCGTTCTCCTTCGTGGACAGGCTGATCGGTTGCAGCGTGTCGGTGTACAGCGCGAAGGCCAGATGCATCGCACCGCTCCACTCGAGGTCGAACGAGATGTGCGAGCTGTCCGGCAGGTCCAGGTCACGGGCGATGGAGGAGGCGGCCTTCGCGTGGAACCCGCCGTTGTGGTAGCGCCAGTTGCCGGACTCACCGATGGTCTCGTTGCTAATCTTGCCGTGTGTCCAGCCGTCGGCACTTTCCGGCCCCTGAAAGATCGTCTTCAGCCCCTTGGGCAGCGGGGCGATCTTGCGGACGGTGCTGCGCAGCAACTGCATCCGCCCGGCGTGCCAGGTGTCGAACAGGAAATGTTGCGCCGTGGCACCGGCGAGGTTGCCGCGGAAGTGGTCGCCATTGACAAGTTGCACCTCGCAGAGATTGCCGGCGGCAAGTCGGCCAACGGCGGTGCCGTCCAGTGTGATCCCGGTGAGTTGGCCGGTGTTGAAGTGTAACGGAGCCGTCGCGTCGGCGTGGCGCCACGTCACGCCGACGGCCGGGTCGTATGCGGCGAGAGCGCCGCGCAGCCAGTCGCCATTCTTGAAATGGATGGTGGATTTGCTGTCGCCGGCCGAGCCGGCTTGGCCAAGGGCGGTTGCTGCGGCCAGGATGAAAACGGCAAATGGACGCCAAGGGACACGAATGGACGGCTTGAACTGAAAACTTTTTAAGAAACGGACAAACACGGATTTAGAACAACTTGAAACTGAAAACTTGAAACTGAAAACTGATAAAAAAAGCGGCGCAGAGAACCAGACTCCACGACGCTGCGGCGAAGATTTACGCCCTTTTTCCTCTGCGGCCCTCTGCGTCTCCGCGTCCTCTGCGTTTAAAAATAAACCCGAGAAAACCCGAGAAAGCGCACGACGCGGCCTGGAAAATGAATATCTCATTTCGTCAATCATCCCAGGGCCAGAGTTGGTCGGCACCGCCGGCGTTGGTGTCGCTGGTTTTTTGTGAGGTGCCAAGGTTGAACTGCAGCCGCCGGATGTACTGCGAGTCGAATGTCACCGGGCCGAAGTTTCGGCTGCGGCCGGTGAGGGTGCTGCCCTCCCATTGGTGGAGGTCGAACGACACGGCCGCGCCGGCGGCGAAGTGTGCGCGCACTTCCCACGGCCGCTTGGCTTCCGGCTTGGCTTCCGGCTTGGTGAGCGCCACGCGGGTGATGCGCTCGAGCGGAATGGTGAGGTCCGCGCCAAGCGAATTGATCACGACCGTCCGGCCGTCCATCGACTTGAGCTTACCAGGCACCTCGTCGCGGTTCTTGAGAAAAACCATGTCCTCCGGACCGTCGTTCACGGCGAGCTGGACCGGGTCGGAATGGCCGTCCCATGCCGACACGCGCAGATTGCTCACCCGCACGATCGGGCCGTTGAGCTGCGAGAAAAACGCCATGCCCGAGCCGGTGGCGGCGAAGCCGTTTGTGTCGCGCCATTTGCGGACGAGCTTGCGGTCGATGTAAAGTTCCATCTCGGCCTTGGGCTTGTTAACGCGGATCTCGACCTGTACGCGGTTCTTCGACTGCATCTCGGGGATCTGCCCCTGGCCAAGGTTGCGCACACCGGCGCCGTTCTGCACGCGCTGCAAACTGACGTAGCCGCGGCTGATGTAGAACATGTACGAGTTGCTGCGGTAATCAAACCGGTCAAGCGCCGAGGTGTACACCGGCACGATCAGGCTGAAAGTGCCGTTCCATTGGAGGTCGAACTCAATGCGGGACGAGCCCTTGAGGCCGAAGTCGCGGCCCAGCACTCCGACGCCTTCCGAGATGAAAACGCCGTCGCGGTACTTCCACGCCTTTGGGTCGCGGCCCAGCTTCCATCCAGCAATGGTGGTCGGCCCCTCGAATAGAATCCGGAAGCCCGGCGAGAGAAACGCCAGCGACTGCAGTACGCCGCGCGGCGCGGACAACTGCTCGTTGAACCAAGTGGAGAACTGGACGCGCTGCTCGTCCAGCGCAATCAGGTTGCCGAGCACCTCGTCGCCGTTGTGAAAGCGGATGTGCACGGTCGGCTCAGACGGGCGCTTCACCGGGCGCGCGCCCTCGAAGCGAATCCAAGCCAGGTTGTCCGGCCGAAAATCGACCGGCTTGGCCAAGTCGGCCCGCGCCCAGCGCACGCCGTCGCCGAGGCTGACCTGCTGCAGTTCGCCGTGAAGCATCGAGCCGTCGAGGAAACGCACCAGGTCGTCCTTGCCAGCCGCCTGGCCAAGCGCCTGGCCAAGGCCAAGCGCGATCGCCGCCAGCCAAAGCGGTCGGCGAAACCATCGCCTTGGCTGGGATGGATTACCGCTCATAGATCGGCAGGAAACGGTAGTTGAGCGCAAGCGAAAGCAGCGAGGCGGAGGTGGCAAACGTGGTGCCGAACTGGCCACTCCAGCTTCCGTCCTCGTTCTGGTTTTGCTTGAGCTTGGCGATGTTTTTGCGGTTCCACTTGGACCACTCCGCCGGCGAGGCGTGGAAGAATGCCTGTGCGCCATAGTACAAATAATAGTTCCGGTAGCTCGACGTCTCGGGGGCCTTGCGAAGGTAGCCGAATGATTTCCGGAAAGTCGCACTGTCCTTCTCCTTGGCCAGGGC
>JASLKI010000248.1 GCA_030747575.1 Verrucomicrobiota bacterium
GCAAAGCCGGCGCGATTTCCTCTGGCGATCCGGCGGTGGCTTGGGCGGCATTGCCCTCGCCGGGATGCTGTGTCGCGATGGCGTGCTCGGTGCCACACACCCGGTTGGCCTGCATCACGAACCCAAGGCCAAGAGGGTTATTCAGTTGTTCATGGGCGGCGCGGCGAGTCATTTGGATTTGTTTGACCACAAGCCGGAACTCATCAAGCGGCACGGCGATAAATGGGATCCGGGCGAGACCGTCGAGTTGTTCCAAAGCTCCCCCGGCAACACGTTCAAGTCGCCGTGGGAATGGACACGGCACGGCCAATGTGGCCAGCCGCTGACTTCGGTCGTCTCGGAGCTTGGCCAATGCGTGGATGACATGGCGTTCATTCACAATGTCGTCGGTAAAACCGGCGTTCACAGTCAGGCAACTTATCTGCAGGCGACCGGTTTCCAGCGGCCGGGTTTCCCCGGCATCGGTTCGTGGGTGAGCTACGGCTTGGGCAGTATGAACGACAACCTGCCCACCTTCGTCGTGCTGCCGGATCATCGCGGCTACGCCTCCAACGGCCCAAAAAACTGGAGCGCCGCATTTCTACCGGCCTCACATCAGGGCACCACGTTGTTCCCCGGACGCGAGAACCCGATCGCTGACCTTCACCCGCCGAAAGGTTCGTTCGTGAATCCGAAAAGCGAAGCCGACACACAATCGCTCTTGGCCAAGTTCAACCACGCCCACGCCGAGCCGCGCGATGCCGACTCGCGGCTCGACGCCCGTATCAAGTCATACGAACTCGCGGCGCGCATGCAGTTGAGCGCGCCCGAGGCGCTTAACATCGCCGGCGAACCGGCACACATCAAGCGCCTCTACGGCCTCGATCACAACGCCAAGTCGTGGCCAAAGGAAATCAACGAGGTCGAGGAGATCGATTATTTTTCACGTAAGTGTCTCGTTGCCCGGCGACTGCTCGAGCGCGGCGTGCGCTTCGTGCAAATCTGGTCCGGCAATGACAACGGTTTCCCTCGCCGCAACTGGGATTCGCACGAGGACATTCAGCGCGACCACGGCCCCTTAGCCCGTGGTATGGCGCGCGGATCGGCAGCATTGATTCTCGACCTCAAGCAGCGCGGCATGCTCGATGATACGCTCATTTTATGGACGACCGAGTTTGGCCGGATGCCGTGCGCGCAGGGCGGCAAGGGCCGGGATCACAACCCGTTCGTGTTCACGAATTGGCTGGCCGGCGGCGGCATCAAGGGCGGAGTGACGCATGGCGAAAGCGACGAGTGGGGCTTTCGCCCGGCCGACCGCAACAACCCGACCAGTTGCCACGACATCCACGCGACCATCCTGAACCAGCTTGGCATCGACCACGAGCAGTTGACTCTCCTCCACGACGGCATTGACCGGCGGCTCACCGATGTTCATGGTCGCGTCATCCAAGAGATTTTAGCCTGATTGAACTTATGAAAACCAACCACACCCGGCACGGCTTCACTCTGATCGAGCTGCTCGTCGTAATCGCAATCATTGCCATTCTCGCCGCCCTGCTGCTGCCGGCCCTGGCCCTGGCCAAGCAGTCCGCCGTGAAAACCCACTGCGCCAGCAACATGAAACAGTGGGGCATCGGCACCATGCTCTACGCTGGAGATTTTGATGACTACTTCCCTGACAATACCCGGGGCCAGCACACCAGCTGGGTGAGCAAAGAGGTCGGCTACTTCTGGGAAAAATACATCATGCCGCAAAAATTTGATTCAAAAAAACGTAAGAAAGACCGCGGGCATGTGATTTTCTGCCCATCCGACGAGTGGCATCGCGAGGCGGATTTGTGGCGAAACAGCGCCGTACAATACCCCATACTTACCGGTTACTTCTGGCTTCCACACCGAGACCTTGGCTCATGGGGATACAACGTCAACGGGTTGGAAGCCAAGGCAAGCAAGGGCGTTGCAGGCTGGCATTCGCGCAAGAAAATAAACCAAGCCGTTTTCCCCGGAACACCTTCACAAATCCCAACCCTGATTGACCGGATACAAGGCTTCGGATCGTATGGCGGTGGCAAGTTGAGAATGAGCAACTGGTATACACAGTCCGGCGGAAAAAACATCCCAACAGCAAACCACCCGACTGGCCCCAATGGCGAACCACCCGGGGGAAACTTCCTCATGACTGACGGCCACGTCGAGTGGTTCAAGCTGAGCCAAGTCGAGGTCGGCTCCAACGGTGGCAGTTGGCAGTGTATTTACAAGATGCCTCTGGGCGGGTAATAATTCCCCATCATGCATTATCTGTGTCGATGTCTGTATTTGTTACAGGTGACGCTTGTTGCGTTTGGCCTAACGGAAGCCAAAGCGGATCTACCCCTGACCAATGGTTGCTCCGTACACTTTGCCACCGTTGCCGAAGCTAGAGCGCTCTTGGCTAAGGGGGATGTTTATATCAAAGGCCTCAGCCCGTTTGAACGTTCGGCAAAAATCACACAGGCCGGACCGGTTTCGACCGAGCAATATATTGAGTTCATCCAAAACCAAACGCTTGAGTGGGACGCCGCCGACAAGGCTAAGCTGCGCAGAGTGATCGCGGCGGCCAAGCCTAAGCTGGACAAGTTCGCTAAACACCTCCCCAACCGCATCACCCTTATCAAGACCACCGGCAAAGACGAGGGCGCCGCCCCGTACACCCGGGGCACGAGCATCGTCCTGCCCAGGCGCACCGCGAGCCAATCGGCCAAGGGCTTAGAACGGCTTTTTTATCACGAGCTTTTTCACATCATTTCGCGCGGCAACCCAAGATTGAGGGATCAACTGTACGAAATCATCGGCTACAAAAAATGCGGTGTGGTCTCGTTGCCCGGCGACATGATGCCGCGCCGAATCAGCAACCCAGACGCGCCGGTGGTCGAGCATTGCATCCGCGTCTCAAAAGATGGCGTGTCGCACTGGGTCGCCCCGGTGCTGTTCTCGCGCACGCCAAAGTACGACCCGAAAGTTGAAGGAACATTTTTCCGCTACCTTGAGTTTCGCCTGATGCAGATCGACCGCAAAACCTCTGCCGCCATTCTCAAAGACAGCAAGCCGCTCCTTTTGAAACCAGACGCCGTGGAAGGTTTTTTTGAGCAGATTGGACGCAACACCGGCTACATCATTCACCCCGAAGAAACACTCGCTAATAATTTCGTACACTTGATGCTAAAAAAACGGGACTTAAAAAACCCGAAAATCCCGAAAAAAATCCGGCAACTCTTGCTGGCCGAGTAACCATCACCGCACGGGGTCGTACCAGTACATGCAGTTGACTCGCTGCTTCAGCGCGTCGCCGGAGGTCGCAATAGCCTGCAGTCCGTGGCCTAGGTTTTGCCATGTGAACAGTGCTTTAACTTTTCGCCCGGAACTGATTACCGGCTTGTTCAAGTAAACCATGCGTTTGCCCAAGCGACGTCCGAGCCGGTTTATCCGAATGCAGTAATCCACCTCCTCGCCGGCAAAAAAGTCCGGACTGAAACCGCCCAACTCGTGGAATGCCGACGCGCGGCAGAATAAAAACGAACCAGCAGCCCAGCGCATCACACGCGCTGCCATGTTCCAAACGGTCACCGTTTGCCGTCCGAGCCAAGGACCACTATCAAATTTCACCGGGCAACCGCCGCCTAGGCAGTCATCACGCACCATCGCACGCATCATTTCGCGGAACAGCTTGGGGGTCACCTGTGTGTCGGCGTCGACGAATACCAGCCAGTCGCCCCTGGCCGCACGGCCGGCGGCGTTGCGTGATGCGGCAATCTGGTTGAATTGCTCGAATACGACCCGGGCGCCGTTCTCCTTGGCCACCGCCGCCGTATCGTCGGTCGAGTTGTTGTCGCAAACGATCACCTCACTCGTCCATCCCGCTTGGCCAAGCACTGCGCGCGACCGGTGCGCCGCCTTGAGCGACACGGGCAGGTACTTGGCCTCGTTGAAGGCCGGGATGACGATTGAGATCAGCACTTGGCCAAGCGTAACCGGCCGCGCCCCCCGATTCAACTTGCGGCTGTTTTCGCTGGCGTTTTTCACCAAGATCGCTACAGTTCTCGTGCATGACTTTCCTACCGAAACAAACAGGCGGAAGTTTGGCCATCGTGGCCGCGCTTTTTATCACGACAACCACCGGCGCCACTGCGGCGGAGAAACCCAGTTGGATTTGGGGTGCCGGTGAGGCGAATGGCAACGAGACGGTTTATTTCCGCAAGGTGATCAGGCTCAACAAGCCAACCCAGTCCGCCAAGCTGACCCTGTCCTGCGATAACGGCTTCGAGGCTTTCGTCAACGGCAAAAAGGTGCTGGCCGGAGGCGACTGGAATAATGCCCGCACTGCGGACGTTAAAAAACATCTCAACGTCGGCCGCAATGTCATCGCCGTGCGCGGCTGGAACGAGGGCAGCGTCGCCGGCTTGGTGGGTCAACTCGACATCGCCGCCAGCACCTCGCGCCATAATATCGTCAACACCGATGACTCGTGGCGTTCGAGCCGCTCGAAGATCGCCGGATGGGAAACCCCGGGGTTCGACGACGACGGCTGGAGCAACTCCCGGGAAATGGGCGAGCTTGGTGTCTCTCCTTGGGGCAACGTGTTCGCCAAGGCGAGCAAAGGCAGCGGCGGCACGCCGGGTGTCCCCACCCCGGAGCAGCTTAGCTTGGCCAACGGCTTCAAGGCGGAGTTGCTGCACGTCGTGCCCAAGGGCGAACAAGGCTCGTGGGTCGCGCTTACCGAAGATCACAAGGGCCGCCTGATCGCCTCCGACCAGTACGGCCACCTTTACCGCATCACGCAGCCGAAGATCGGCGACGATGCCTCGAAGATTTACATCGAGAAAATCGACGTGCCAATCGGGCACGCGCAGGGGTTGCTGTGGGCGTTCAACAGCCTGTATGTCGTGGTGAACGGCGGCGGCATCGCCGGTCACGGCAGCGGCCTTTACCGGGTGATCGACACCAACGGCGACGACAAACTCGACAAGGTCGAGACGTTGAAGAAAATCAACGGTGGCGGCGAGCATGGCCCGCACGATATAATGCTCACCCCTGACAAAAAAAATCTTTTCGTCGTCGCCGGAAACCACACAAACCTGCCGGTCGAACTCACCGGCAAGCGCAATCCGTCCGCGTTCGAGGAAGATCTGCTTCTGCCTCGCCAACCGGATGCGCGCGGTCATGCACGCACCATCCGCGCACCGGGCGGCTGGGTCTGCAAAGTATCGCCTGATGGCAAAAAGTGGGAGCTCATCTCCAGTGGCTACCGCAATGCGTACGGCCTCGCGATGAACGCTCACAACGAACTGTTCACTTTCGACGCCGACATGGAATGGGACTACGGCACCCCGTGGTACCGCCCGACCCGGGTCAACCACGTCGTCAGCGGCAGCGAATACGGCTGGCGCACCGGCACCGGCAAATGGCCTTCATACTACCCCGACAGCCTGCCGCCAGCGATCGACATCGGGCCAGGTTGCCCCACGGGAGCTGAATTTGGCACTGGCGCAAATTTCCCGAGACGCTACCAAGATGCGCTCTACATTCTTGACTGGACGTTTGGCACCATCTACGCCGTTCACCTCACGCCGGACGGCGCCTCGTACACCGGCACACGCGAAACCTTCATCGCCGGCAAACCATTTCCGGTAACCGACCTCGTGTTCCACAGCGACGGCGCGATGTACTTCGCCATTGGCGGACGCCGCACGCAGTCGGCACTGTACCGGGTAACATGGGCCGGCGGTGACATCGAGGAGAAGGACGCCGCACAGGCTGGGAAGAACGCCGCAAAACTCCGTAAACTCCGCAAACGCCTCGAGGCATTTCACGGGAAGCGGGATTCGAAAGCCGTCACGACGGCGTTCAAGCACCTTGGCCACGGGGATCGCTTCATCCGCTACGCCGCCCGCATCGCCATCGAGAGCCAGCCGGTCAGCGAATGGGAAACGAAAGTGCTCAACGCCAAAAACGCCGACACGATCATCACCGGCGCTGTCGCCCTGGCCCGAAGCGGCAACGCCTCCACGCGGGATGCCTTGTTGAACAAGCTGTTATCACTCGACTTGGCCAAGCTCAGCGAACGCCAGAAACTCGAGCTCAGCCGTGCCTACGCGTTGGCCTTCATCCGCATGGGCGAGCCCGCCGACAAGAACTTGGCCAAGCGCTTGGTTGCGTCACTCGACAGCCAGTACCCAGCCAAGGGCGCCGACCTCAACCGCGAGCTTTCGCAGTTGCTCGTTTTTCTCAAGGCCCCGTCCGTCATCAGCAAAACCTTGGCGATGATGGATACCAAGGTGGAATCCAGTATGGTCGTAGATAGGGAGGCACTCGATCGCAACGACGGTTACGGCGGCACCATCAAAAAAGTCCTGGCCAACACGCCGGAAATCCAAAACCTGCACTACGCCATGAGCCTGCGCAATCTGCGTTACGGCTGGAAAGAGGATCAGCGTAAAAAATATTTTGCATGGTACAAGGACGCCGCAACCAAGAGCGGCGGTGTCAGCTATGGCGGTTTTTTGAAAAACTTCCAGAAGGACGCCCTGGCCAACGCGCCGGCCAACGAGCGTGCCGCGCTTGAGAAACTCGTCGGCGACGCCTCGCTCGTTTACAAGCCGGCCGCGCCACCGGCACCAAAAGGCCCCGGCCAACTTTGGGAACTCGAGAAAACCGCCGAGTTGATCGATGCCAACATGACCGGCCGCAACTTCGCCAACGGCAAACGCAGCTTCGCCGCCGCACTCTGTGCCTCCTGCCATCGCTTCGACGGCCAGGGGGGGGCCACCGGCCCTGATCTGACTTCCGTCGCCAGCCGCTTCAGCACCCGTGATCTGCTCGACTCCATTCTCAAACCAAGCAGAGTCGTCTCCGACCAGTACGAATCATCGTTAGTCACCAAGCGCAACGGCGACATGGTCGTTGGCCGCGTGTTGTTCGAGGAGGACGGCCAACTGCATGTTTCCGTCAATCCGCTTGATCCGGATCAAGTCACCGTGATCAAGCGGGCCGACGTGAAAGGCGTGTTGCCCTCCCCCATTTCGCCGATGCCTCCGGGGCTGATTTACACTCTCAATCGCAACGAACTGCTCGACCTATTCGCCTACATGAAGTCCGGAGGCAACAGCCGCAACGACACCATCTACTCAAAGTAAAGACCGCTTGGGCAAGCAGCGGCCGTTAGTCCTGCTTGTTTGACTCACCCAGATCGCTGGCCAAGCGGCGAGCGATGAACTGGCGGACCTTTGGAATTTGACACTTGCCCAAGAGTTGAAGGGCCCCGGGTCGGTCTTCACCAACCGCCGGGTTGATCCCGTACCAGATCATCAGGGGCAAAACCGGGTCGCCCGCATGGCGCTTGTGCGAGACCAACGGCGCAGCCAGGTCCCAGCGCTTGGCCAAAGGGAGTAAACGCAGCGTCGAGGCCAGGTGCAGTTGAACCAAGCCGTCCATGTCCGACTCGGCCATCTCGATGAGGCGGGCAAGCGCCTTGGCTGACACCCGGCCGTCATCCGTCAGCAGTTTGATCGCCCAGACACGGACATGCTCACTTTCGTCGTTCGACTGTTCCAGCAGCCACTCCTCACTCAAGCCGCCCGTGGTGTGCAGCGCCCACATGGCTCGGAGACGGTGCGGGATCGATTCGCTCCTGGAGTACAGTTCAAACAAATGTTCGCGCGCTTGGCGAAGGTCATTCCCGGCGACGGCGCGCTCCTGCAACAAGCGGCGCGCCATGCGCGAGTGCCACTCGTTGCTGTGGGTTTGCAGCCTGGCCAAGTCGAGACCGCCCAGTATGCCCAAATCCCTTTTCAGCGGCTTGGTTTCTCCATGAGTGATCTTGAAAATGCGACCGCTGGTGCGGTGGATGCCGTCGCTCTCGTGGCATTCACCGATATCCGACCAGTCGAGTACGAACACACCGCCGTCCGGCCCGTAGCTCAGTTCAATGCCGCGGAACCACAGGTCGCGGGTCAGCATCAAGTCCTCGGCGTGGCTGCCCACGTAGCCGGCCCCCTGTCGGTGCAACGTGTCCCTGTTGATCCGGCGACCGTGCAGGTTCAGCGTGAACACCTGACCGCGATATTCCTCCGGCCAGTTGTCCGCGCCATAGATCATCATCCCGCAATGCGCGTGGCCGCCACCGGCCGCGTTGGTGGGCGAGGTCATGCCTTTCTTTTTCAAATCGGCCCAGTGCTCGTTGCCCCGGTCCCAGTGGAAGTGATCGGCGGTCTGCGGCATGAGTTCGTACAGGAACTTATCGAAGTGGTTTCCGTACATGCGTCGGTAACGCGCGCCGGGAACAGCATGCCAGAGGTGCCCAATGACGGAGTTGATGAAAAAGAGCTGCCCGTGCTCGTCCCAATCGTGTCCCCACGAATTGGTCGTGCCTTGGCAGACGACATCAAACCGCCTCGTTACCGGATGGTAGCGAAAAATGCTGCAGTTGATGCGTGTACGCTTTTCCGTGGACGTGCCCGGAACGCCAACCTCCGAACTAGCAAGGATGCCATGTCGCCCATAAAGCCAGCCGTCCGGTCCCCACTTCAGCCCATTGACGATGTTGTGACGCACCTTGTCGTTGTCGAAACCGTCGAGCACTACCTCCGGCTCGGCGTCCGGTACGTCGTCGCCATTCCGGTCTGGTATAAACAGGATATTAGGCGCACAGGCTGCCCAGACACCCCCAAATCCAAGCACGATTGACGTCAGTTGCGACCCCTGATCCCAAAAAACCTTTCGCCTGTCAAAGACGCCGTCGTTGTCGTTGTCCTCGAAAATCAGGATCCGATCCTTGAGGCGCAAGTCGAAGTTCACCCGGCTCTCCGCATAGGTGTAGCACTCAGCCACCCACAACCGCCCGCGGCTGTCCCAAGCCATGGCAATCGGCTGCCGGACTTCCGGCTCGGCGGCGCTGAGTTGCACTGTAAAGCCATCCGGCAGCGAGATGGCCTTCAGTGCATCGACCGGCTTCACAAACGGCGTGGTGATCTCCTGGGTGTTGGTGAACTGTTGCGCACCGGCATTCAGCAATGCGGAGCCAAGCAGACAAACACTGAATAGTGTCAGGCATTTCATCGATTCGATCCGGGGAATGAAACAAATCACGTTTATTTCGACAACAACTTTTCTACATGAACGCAAGCCTTGTTGAAATGTACAACCGACCGGAATTGTTTTGGGATTCAGTGCCGGACCCGATAGAACATCGCTCTGGAATCCGGCGTCACGACGCGGGGCGAGCCGGCCCCGACAACGTCGTTCCACGGCCCGGTGACCTTTTCGGCCTCCTGCAAAGCCCCCGGCTCAGTCCAGGAAACAATCACGTTTCCGTCCTGCAACAAAACACTCATTGTGGCAGGCCGCACCTCGGCAATGGCATCCGGCGGGACATAGGCAACAATCGACTGGTCGTCGTCTTCGTTGATTAGGAATTTCATCCCAGTGGGCGCGACATTCAACCATTCCAGACTGGAGGCCGTCCCGCCACTCGCGGTCAACGAGGAACTCCCGCCCAGGTAATCATAATAGAGCAGCGTGAAGGGATAGAGACCCGGTTTTTCGACTACAAATTTGTATTCCCAAGCCTTTGCATCTTCGGTGCCCGGGTTGACTGATTCGTCCGGGAATAATTCAACTGCGTCATCACCTAATCCAATGTGAAGTAGATGGATCGGGGTGGTTGTGATTTGCATATGGTAATAGCCCTCGTCCAGTTCGAGAAGGGCAGTCGTCTCCAAGCCAAAATGAATTACAGGTAATTCCAACCCCTCGGGGATGAGGGATTCGGTACCGTTAATGCCAGGAAAAAGCTTTTCCCCCGCCTTATTTCCAATGGTTCTCCCATCTCGCTGGTAGTTGATCTGGGCACGTTCCAAATAATAGCCCTTGGAGTTGAAGAGAGTCCGATCGGAATGGTCGGAATGCTTCTCATCCCATATCCACCAAAGATCCCCGATGTCGCTTAGGATTTCCTTGTCGGGGTCAGGTTCATCGGGGTCAGTGGCGACAACTCGAATGGCGAATCCACGTTCCTGTTTTCCCAAGTCAGTCAGCGTAATGGCTGAATCAGCGGGGAGGGCGTCATACTGGGTCCATTCCATGACGGTGAAATTCCATGACTTGGTGTATTGACTGTGCGCATCACTGTCATCGGCGAACTCCACTTTGACGGTGTGGTCGGAAAAATCCTCAAACGCATCGGCCGATTCATGAACGACTAATGTCCTGTCCCCGACCTGCTGTATTTCTGAGGCGACCTTTTTGCCGTCCAGAAACAGCGCCACCGAACTCGAATCCACCTTGTGGATATCATGTTCGATGAGCACATGCAGAGGGCTGTTCGGGTGGGCTTCAAGTTCATTCTCCTTCGGGAAAACACGAAGGATGCTTAACCCCTTCCCCGGGGCGACCGCTCCGGAGTCGCCCTGCAATTCGAGCATGAACGCGCCGCCCGCATAGCCCTTGTAGGCATGGGCCCCGGCCAAGCCGCCGTTGGCCTCCCCTACACTGTGGCTGGTCCGGATCACTATCCTGCCATCCGCTCCCGGAGCAATGTCCGTCCACTTCGCCACGTAA
>JASLKI010000249.1 GCA_030747575.1 Verrucomicrobiota bacterium
GACTTCGCGCGTGAGGTGGCCCGAACCGTGGCCGAAGGGCAGAGCCGGCTTGGCCTGTTGATCTGCAACTCCGGTGTCGGCATGAGCATGAGCGCCAACAAGGTGCCCGGTGTCCGGGCCGCGCTGATACACGACGAGCAATCGGCCCGGTTCACCCGCCAGCACAACAACGCAAACGTCCTCTGCCTCGGGGCCGCCGCCACAGATGAGGCCTTGGCCAAGCGCATCCTCGACGCGTTCATCGAGACCCCGTTCGAGGACGGCGGCCGCCACGAGCGGCGGGTGAACAAGATGGAACCCGCGGGTGCCTCGGGCAAATTTCGGCTGGACTCCGTTGATCCCGAGATCGCGCAGGTGATCCAAGCCGAGACTGACCGGCAACAGGAAAACATCGAGCTGATCGCCAGCGAGAACTTCACCAGCCCGGCCGTCATGCAGGCGCAAGGCTCGGTGCTCACCAACAAGTACGCCGAGGGCTATCCGGCCAAGCGCTGGTACGGCGGCTGCGAGTTCGTGGACGTGGCCGAGCAGCTGGCCATCGAGCGGGCCAAGCAGCTTTTCGGCGCCGACCACGCCAACGTGCAACCCCACTCCGGCAGCGGCGCCAACATGGCTGTTTACTTTTCAGCGCTCCAGCCGGGCGACAAGATCCTGACCATGGACCTATCCCACGGCGGACACCTCACCCACGGACACAAGGCCAACTTCTCAGGCCGGTTTTACACGGCCACCCACTACGGCGTGAACAAGGAGACCGAGCAGATCGATTACGAAGAACTGGCCCGTGTGGCGGCCAAGGAAAAACCGGCCATGATCACGGTTGGGGCCAGTGCCTACCCTCGTGTGATCGACTTCGAGCGGATGGGACAGATCGCCCGCGAGGTGGGTGCGCTGCTATTGGCCGACATCGCCCACATCGCTGGACTGGTCGCCGCCGGCTTGCATCCCAGCCCAGTCGCCCATGCTGACTTTGTCACCACAACCACCCACAAAACCCTGCGCGGCCCCCGGGGCGGCCTGATCCTGAGCGGCGAGGAACATGCCAAGGCGATCGATTCCCAGACCTTCCCCGGCATCCAAGGTGGCCCGCTGATGCACGTTATCGCGGCCAAGGCGGTATGCCTCAAAGAGGCCCTCCAGCCAGCCTTCGCGGAGTATCAGGCCCAAGTCGTAGCCAATGCTGCGGCCTTGGCCAACGGCTTGGCCAAGAACGGTTTTCGCCTCGTCAGTGGTGGCACGGACAACCACCTGATGCTGGTGGACGTCGGGTCACGCGACATGACCGGCAAGGAATGCCAGGCCGCACTCGATGAAGCCTGCATCACGGTCAACAAAAATACCATCCCATTCGAAACACGTTCCCCATTCCAGGCCAGTGGGATACGGATTGGTTCACCCGCCGTGACCACGCGTGGCATGGGCGAGCCGGAGATGGCCGACATTGCCGACATGATCAGCGAAGTGTTGCTCGACATAAAAAATGTTGACAAGCAAGGTGCCGTCAGGCAGCGTGTCCGGCAACTGACCGCAGGATTCCCATTGCCGTATTAAAAAGTTCCCCGCTGGACTTCAGTCCGTGGGTTTGTTGGTGTTTGCCTTGAACAAGGCAAAGTATGGAAAAACCGGCAAAGTATCCTCCCCGTACCCGATGATTTAGCTGGGGTTCTCATCTGTTATCCACAGGAGGATTCTTGCCAAAACATGAAAAACACAGATAGTAAACAGAAGGGTGCTAAAGGCTCCCGCAAGAAAAAATCAATCAGTTTGGCCGCCACCGAGGCTGCTGCCGTTCGGAACAAGTATCTCCGTGCCTACGGAGAAACACCCCCTTCCGAGGGAACACCCGCCACCGGCGATGAGGAGGCTGTGGAGGAAGCCACCACCACGGAAAAACCCAAGGGAGAAACCGTGAACATGAGCCAGTTGCAGTCACTCGATATGCCTGAACTGAACAAGCTGGCCAAAAAACAGGGGATTCCCAATTACGGCTCCCTGCAGAAACACGAGCTGATTTTCCAACTCCTGCAGCGCAATGCCGAACAAGCCGGCGTGCTTTACACCGAGGGCTGCCTCGAGATTTTGCCGGAGGGCTTCGGCTTTCTCCGGTCCGAGAGTTTCAATTACCTGCCCTGCCCAGAGGATGTTTACGTTTCGCCGTCACAAATACGCCGTTTCGACCTGCAGACAGGCGACATCATCGCGGGCGAAATCCGGCGACCGAAGGACAGGGAACGTTTCTTTGCCCTCGTCAAGGTGACCTCCGTGGGTCACGAGGAGCCGGAGATTGCCAAGGACAAGATTCATTTCGACAACCTCACGCCCCTCTTCCCAGAGGAGCGCTTCTTCCTCGAGAACGACCCGGAGGAACATTCCACCCGTGTGATGGATCTGGTCTGCCCAATCGGCAAGGGCACTCGCGGGCTAATTGTCGCTCCGCCGCGAACCGGCAAGACGGTGCTGATGCAGAATCTGGCCAACGCCGTCATCAAGAATAACCCCGGTGTGTATTTGTTCATCCTGCTGATTGACGAGCGCCCGGAGGAGGTCACCGACATGATGCGCACCTGCAAGGCCGCCGAGGTGGTCAGCTCCACCTTTGACGAGCCGCCCGAGCGCCACGTGCATGTGGCCGAGATGGTCATCGAGAAGGCCAAGCGCATGGTCGAGCACAAGCACGACGTGATGATCCTGCTCGACTCCATCACCCGGTTGGCGCGCGCCTATAACACCGTCCAGCCCCACTCCGGAAAAATTCTCTCCGGCGGCGTGGACGCCAACGCCCTGCACAAGCCCAAGCGCTTCTTCGGCGCGGCCCGGAACGTTGAGGAAGGCGGCTCGCTCACCATCTGCGCCACCGCCCTGGTCGACACTGGCTCACGGATGGACGAGGTTATTTTCGAGGAATTCAAGGGCACCGGCAACATGGAGGTGCACCTCGACCGCTCGCTGGTTGATCGCCGCATCTTCCCCTCCATCAACGTCGAGTTGTCCGGCACCCGCAAGGAGGAACTCCTCTACCATCCGCAGGAACTGCCGCGCATCGTAACGCTGCGCCGCGCACTAACCGGTGTTCCACCGGTCGAGGCCATGGAACTGCTGCTCGGCAAGCTGAAAAAAACCGAGAACAACATCGAGTTCCTGCTCAAGATGACGGTGGAATAAAGCGCCATACGAAGTAAGGACCTTCTCCCTGTCAGAATAATATTCGTGATTTTCAGCAAATTAATTGCTGCACTCACCCTGATGGCTTCCGGTCGTTCGCACACTCATTTGAGACATTACGCCCGCCAAGGAGATGCGCTCAGCGCTTTGGTATGATCGCGTTAGGAGGATCGACCAAGTGGTATGTGTCAATCTCTGGATTTTCCAGCTTCTTTATTGTGCCATTGGCCCACCGTACTTCAATAGACTTTATGCTATCAATGTTACCCAGGCCAAAGTGAGCGGTACAGGAATGTTGACTGTACAAAGAGTCACCAGTAACAATGGAATCAACCCGTTCCCCTGTGCTGGTTTTAATAGTCACACGTGCGCCGATGGGTGAAAAGTGAGAAACTCCTTCGCGAAGTCTAATCCCTATCCAGTGATTTGAGGTTTTGAGCTTGTTCGCAAAGACGCGAAGTGTTTGAAAAGCATTACCTTTTCGATCCGATCGAACCTCGACAAGAATAAGGTCTTGTTGCCCGTCGTTATTCAAATCATCACTCACTACTACACGCCCGTCCCCCTCAAAGGCGATACCCATGAGAAACCCTGCCTCAAAGAATCCCTTTCCTTTCCTGTTTATCAAGAGAGCATTGTGTTCGAATCCATTCCATGAGATTTCCCTGTTAATGAGTTTGGCCATGGACGTGGAAAACAACTGTTCAACTGAGGAGCTGGCCTGCGAATCATCGGTGTAAATATCATGGCACCAGAATGTCGTACAATAATCCTGGGCTGACTTGCCACTTTGATGTCCATTGGCGACGTAGATATCTGTATCTGCATCATTATCTATATCAAATGCTGTGCACCCCCAGGACCAACCTGTGCGTGAAACCTGATGATTGAAAGAAGGTTGCTCAAAGCCGCTTCCGGTGGCCAAGTAAAGCCGGTTTCCATAACTCATTGGGATTCGCATCGCATCTATGTCTTTGTGTTCTTCCCTGCCAAGACCCATGGAATCAAGCCGGCGCGCTGTAGTGGAACTCATTCCAACCGAATAGAAATCCAGTTGCCCGTCGGTGTTAAAATCAGAAAAAACATGAGACATGCCGAAAGTATGCCGTTGATCGACCCAATCATTGGTAACATCCTTGAAAACCCCAAGACCGTTGCCTTCATATATATCGATACCAGCGAAATCACTCGAAACGAGCAGATCAAACCTACTGTCTCCATTCAAATCCACAAAAGATGCTCCATAGGAACGACGAAACCTTTTTAACCCCAATCCTGACTGCTCGGTAATGTCACTGAACATTCCACTTCCGTCATTCTGAAGCAGATAGGCAGGATAACCGTCATTGGCATCATAATATGGAGATGGCATCTGGCCCTTGAGATAGGGTTGTTTGTACTGGCCGATGAATAAATCCAAATCACCGTCTGCATCGATATCCCCGGCCGTTATAACACTGGGCAATTCAATCCGCTCGGACGACCAGCAAAATTGTGGTTCAGAGAATCGACCTCGAACATCGATTCCATCTAAACGGAAAAGTCGGTGGGATATGGAATCAACAGCAACAAGATCCACATACGAGTCGCCGTTAAAATCTCCAAGAATGGCGGTGTTGAGAATAACAGGCAGCCTGGGATGAATCTGTTCTTCTCGAAAACCCTCATCACCCATGTTGAAAAACACCCGATTGCCTCCACCCACAATGATGTCGGGCAATCCATTCCAATCAAGGTCATACACAAGAATGGGACTCATCATAGCACTGACATTGCCAGCACCGGTAGGCGCCATTTCCAGCATTGGTTCAAAGGCTACAGAAGCTTCACGCTCCAGAATTTCCAAATTTGTAATCTTAATCGTATCAGGAACAGGACCAATATCTCGATCTGACAGCCAAGTGACATTTAAATTTGCCTTTATTGACTGGAGTCGATTTTGATCGGAATTCTTGATATGTAAAACAACAGAGACGGTTGACCTGGCTGCGCCCCCTAAATTCTTCTCAAATTTGCTGTGATGCCATTCAGATTGGACGATGCGAAAACCTTGCCCAGCAAGTTCATTGACGCTCCTTTGAAATTCTTCATGAGACAGCGTGATCTCTGATCCTGAAAAGCGCGTTCGGGAAATCCCCCGCTCCAATGACTCTTTGTATTGAGCCTTACCCATGATAAGACGGTTAAAAGGAAACAGTGCTATTATTTTGTGCTTAACTGAAGCAGCTCGAAGATTATCCCATAGGTGAATGAAGATTCTCTCATGTTTCTGGGCCAGAAGTTCCTCGGCCCATACGGTTTTGTCCATTTTGGCCCGATCACTCACGAGAGAGGACAATCCACGAGGTCCCGGAGGAGACGAAACAGTTGATTCCGTATGTTGCCGGTTGAATAACCAACAACCAATCGCCAGCGTCGCTACAACTCCGATTAGAATCGAGGCACGATTTCTCTTCTTCTTTGACCCAAGAGCTCGGTTCCTCTTATCTTTTTTCTTACGAGGCACTGCCGCATCTTAGCGTCTCTCGGATTACCCTGGCAAGGCCTGCGACGAATAGAAATAATACTACCC
>JASLKI010000250.1 GCA_030747575.1 Verrucomicrobiota bacterium
CAAGCCGCCGTCGTGGCTGGCGCCGCTCGTCGAGTCGCCGTCTGCGCCGCTCGTGGCTGCGGGCGAAAACAACGGCCAGCGCGTCGTGTGGATTGGCTTCAACCCTCTCGACAGCACGTGGCCCCTGCGCGTTTCGTTCCCCATTTTCATCGCCAACGCCGTCGGTTGGCTTAATCCGGATGCTCGAACCGGTATCCGTGTGGGCGAGCCGTTTCACGTGCGCCTGGCCAGTGAGGAGCAGCAGGTGACAGTCGAGTTGCCGGACGGCTCGACGCGGGAAACCAAGACCATGAGCAGCGGTGAGTTGATCTTCGGAGATACGTTTCAGCAGGGCGTTTACACGGCGACCGTCGGGACGAACGCGCTACAGTTTTGCGCGAACTTGCTCAACAGCGACGAGAGCGACATCCGCTCGCGCGAGTCCCTGCAGTTGGGTGAGTACGGCACGGTCGAGGCGACGGTGCAGGTGAGCGCCGACAAGGAGGCGTGGCGCTGGATCGCGATGTTGTGCTTGGGGTTCCTGTTGTTTGAGTGGTGGTTTTATCATCGCCGTACCGCATGACCGACCGGCTGAAAACAGCGTGGCTCATCGGCGTGTCGCTGCTCGCCGGTTGCTCGTCCAGCGGCGACTCGGTCACGGTTTACACCTCGCAGGACCAGGTTTACGCCGAGCCAATTTTACAGCGGTTCGAGCAGGAAACCGGCGTTCGCGTTCAGGCTGTTTACGACAGCGAAGTCGTCAAGACGGTGGGGTTGATCAACCGCTTGATCGCCGAAAAGAATCATCCGCGCTGCGATTTGTTCTGGAACAACGAGGCGTTTCGCACGCACCAACTCGCCGCGCGCGGAGTGCTCGCTGTCGGCGTGCCGATCGAGTCGTTTGGTGTTCGGACGCGGCAGTGGGTTTGGAACACTAATCAGCTTGGGCGCGCGGAGCTGCCGCCGAACCTGGCCGCGCTGACGAATGCGCAGTGGCGCGGCAGGGTAGCGATCGCGCTTCCGCTCTTCGGCTCGACAGCGACACATTTTCAAGTGCTGCGCCAGCGCTGGGGCGTGGCACGGTGGCAGGCGTGGTGCCGTGCGCTATTGGCCAACGGCGTGATGACAGTCGACGGCAACTCGGTGGTCGTGCAACTCGTCGGCCGCGGCGAGGTTGCGCTTGGCCTGACTGACTCCGACGACATCCGCGCCGGTCTTCGCAATGGCCTGCCGATCGCCGGTCAGCCGCTCGGTGCGGACGGCTTGGTCATTCGCAACACGATCGGCCACATTCGCGCCGCGCCGCATCCCGCCTTGGCGAGGCGCTTGGCCGGGTTTCTGCAATCGCCGACGGTGCGGGCCGCGCTCGTCGAGGCCGGTGCGATTGATCCCGTCGAAGCGCCCGCAACCGGCGAGGTCGTTTGGCCAAGTTTGGTCGAGGCCAACGAGCTAGCGGTGAGTGAACTGCAATCAATTTTCCTCGACTGACATGAGCTGGGGACTGCTGCTTAACAGTTTGGCGCTGGCCGTGCCGGTGGCGTTGGCCGCGGTGGTGGTGGGATGGTTCGTCGCGCTGTTCATCGCATCGTCGCGGGGCTGGGTGCGATGGGTGGCGCTGGGCGGGGCAGTTGTCTCGTTGGCGTTGCCGCCGTTTTTGGTCGTCAGCGCTTGGCTGGGGCTGCTGGGAAATGTCGGCGTGCTGAAGCCGTGGCTGCCGCTCGATATCTATTCGCACGGCGGAGCGGCGTGGGTGCTGGCGTTGATGCTTTGGCCGTTGCCGTGTCTGATGTGCCTCGGCGCGCTCAAGCGGTTGACGGCGGAAATGCTCGATGCCGAGCCGGGACTTTGCGGCTTGCCGCTTGTTCGTTCGCTGCTGTTGCCGATGACGCTGCCGGCGGCTTTGCAGTCCGGGCTGATCGTGTTCGCGCTGGCGTTCAATAACATCGCGGTGCCGGCGATTCTGCAGGTGAATGTTTTCCCGGCGCAGTTTTGGGTGCAGTTCAGCACGAGCTACAATTTCGCGTTGGCGTGGCAATACGGGTGGGTTCTGGCTGCGCTGCCGTTGGGGTTGCTATTGTTGCTGCGTGGCAGGGAGGTCGCCTGGCCGTGGGAAAGTTCGGGCGTGCCGTGGGAGGTGTTGCGCGACCGGCTTGGCCAAGCGCTGCTCGGCACGGTCACGGCTGTCGCCGGGTTGTTCGTTGGGTTGTCGGTTTTGTTGCCGCTTGGCCACTTGATTTTCGATACGCGCACGTGGACGGATATTTCGGACGCGGTTCGAGCCGGGAAGCAGGCGATTTGGAATTCGTTTTGGTACTCGACGGCGACGGCGACGCTGGTCTCGGTTCTTGGCTTGGCGGCGGTCCGGTGGACGGGACTGCGTTTGGCCTGGCTGTTTTTCTTTTTGCCGGGCGTGCTGCTTGGAGTGGTGCTGATTTTTCTGTTGAACCGGCCCGGATTGGGCTGGCTATACGGCGGGCCGGGCATCGTGCTGCTGGCGTTTGCCCTGCGATACTTCGCGCTGGGCTGGGAGGGGATGCGCCTGGCCAAGGCGTCGCTCGATGTCGATCTGAAAACCCTTACCGACCTCGCCGGCCTGCCGTGGTGGCAGCGTTGGCGGCACCTGTTTTTGCCGCAGGCCGGCCCGGCGCTGGCGGCGACGTGGTACGTGGTTTATCTGCTTTGCCTGTGGGACACGGAGACGTTGGTGCTCGTCGTGCCGCCGGGCGGCGAGACGCTGGCGCTGCGGGTGTTCAACCTGTTGCACTACGGCCACCACGCGCAGGTGAACGCCCTCTGCCTCATCCTGCTGCTACTGGCAGTGCTGCCGCTTGCCGCTTGGGCTGTGTTTGGTTTGTTTAAAAAAAAACCGGCCCACGATTGATCGGGCCGGTTGTCGAAAGTCGATAACTTCGTTTATTTTGTGGCAATGCAGTAGAGGTGCTCCTTTCCACGGAGGAACATTTGCTTGCCAACGACGGCTGGTGAGCAGTCAAATTTCTCGTCCAATTCGTTGGTTGCCAGCACCTCCAGCTTAGCGCTGTCCTTGAGCACGGAGACAGTGCCGTTGCGGCCGGCGATGTAAACCCGGCCGCCGGCGCTCACCGGCGAGGCGTAAACACCGCTGACGCCGTCTAGCCGTTCGCCCTCGACCAGCAGCTTGCCGCTTTTGGTGTCGCGCACGGAGAGAATGCCGTTGTTGCCGGAGAGATACCAGATGCGGCCGTTGCTCAGCAGTGGCGACGGGGTGTAAGGTGTTCCACGGTTGGCGGTCCACGAGACCGATTTGCTGTCGGTCAGGTCGCCGCTGCCGCCAAGCTTGATTGCGGCCAAGTAGGCACCACGGAAACCGCTCATCGCATAGGCGAAATTCTCATCTACAACAATTGAGGGGATGGCATTGGAGGTTTGCCCGCTGCATTGCCAAAGCAGTTTGCCGTCGCTCAGTTGATAGCTGCGAACAGCCCGGGTGCCGTTAACAATTACCTGCGTGAGGCCGTCGTGGACCGTCACAACTGGGGTACACCAGCCGGAGGCTTCGTTGCGATCGGTTTTCCACTTCAACTTGCCGGTCTTTTTGTCGAGCGCGTAGAGGGCCGAGTCGCCCTCGTGATCCCACAGCAGCACGACCGTATCACCGTGAAGGGCGGGGGAGGTGCCTTCGCCGAAGCTGTTACGCATGCGCATGTCACCAAAATCCTTCTTCCACTGCAGTTTGCCCTTCATGTCGTAGCAGTACAGGCCGCGGGAGCCGAAGCTGACAATGATGTGCTCGCCATCGGTCACGGGGGATCCGGAGGCATAACCGTGATCACGATGATGCCCTTCGTGCGGCACCTGTGTTGCGGCAACGCGCCGCCAGTTCTCCTTTCCGGTGTTTCTATCGAGGGACATCAACACGTAACGATATTCTTCGGTCGGCTTGCTGCCGCCACCGAAACCGCCACGTCCCCGGCTGGAGCGTCCACTACGGGGGCTGCGTTCGCCGCCACGTCCTCCACCGAATTGCTGACGTAATTCGTCGCGCATTGCATCACGCTCAGCATCATTCAACTCGCCGTCGCCGTTCTTGTCAAAGCGCTTGATAAACTCCTCACGATTGAATGAGCCGCCGCCGGAGCCGGATTGGCCGCCACGTTGACTGCGTTCTCCATCCGGGCGGGGGCGTTCCCCACCGCGCGAGCCCCGATCACCATCCGGTCTTGGCCGATCTCCACCGCGTGAGCCCTGTTCACCTCGGCCCCGACCCTCTGGGCGTTCGCCGTCCGGTCGTTGCCCGCGCTCGCGTGACTCGCCACCGGCGGCGGCCACTTTCTTGCCGGTTTTTTCGGCTGTGATGACAAAAACCTGGTCACCCCAGATCACCGGTGTCGATGAGCCCGAGCCAGGCACCTTAGTTTTCCATTGGATATTCTTGCTTTCGGAAAACTCAGTTGGCGGATTACCGCCTGGAGCCACGCCGTTTGCCGCCGGGCCGCGCCAGGTCGGCCAGTTTTCCGCAGTGACAGTGCCAGCCAGCGACCATGCCAAGCCAGCCAAGCCGCCTAGCCCAATTTTGGTGAGGTGAATGAGTTTCATGATTTTTTCTGGTTAAACAGAGAAGAAGACTGGGCCAAGCGGTGAAAGGTTTCAATTATTTTAGTGGCTACTACATTTTTTCCGGCGGGGGACACCCTCATTTGGACGCCGGCCACCTTCTCCGTGAAGGAGAAGGAATCCAACGGGACGCGCTTGGCCAAGCGGCTTGGGTGTGTCAGCGGGAACGTCTTGGAGTGCGGCCGTCCCTTCCGCTTTCTGGCACGTTCCAAAGCGGTGCAGAGAACCGCACTCCAAGAAGCTGCCGCGACTTTTAACCTCTCTCTTTTTTTTCGCGTTCGCGGCTTCACGTGAGTTTTGATGACAGGTCAGGGTATGGCTTGTGCGGCCCGGATCCTGCCCCCACACTGCCGCCGTGAATATTCACTGGGTTGACGCGACGCTTCTCTGCGGCTACCTGCTCGGCATGGTCGTGTTCGGAATGTGGATGGGCCGCGGCACCCGCAGCTCCGCTGAGTTCATGGTCGGGGGGCGCAGTTTGCCGTGGTGGGCCGTGCTATGTTCAATCGTCGCGACTGAGACCAGCACGATCACTTTCCTGAGCGTGCCCGGTATCGCCTACACTGGGGACTTGGCCTTTTTGCAACTGCCGATTGGCTACATCCTCGGCCGGTGGATCGTGTCTTCAACATTGCTGCCTCGGTACTTTGCCGGTGAGTTGTTCACGGCCTACGAAGTCCTCGACCGACACTTCGGGAGTGTCGTGAAGCGTGCCGCGAGTCTGTTATTCATAATCACGCGCACTCTC
>JASLKI010000251.1 GCA_030747575.1 Verrucomicrobiota bacterium
GATGAAAACCAGCTTCAGCGCCGCAGCAAATGAGCTTACTAAGCCAAGGACAACCAACGGTTGGGACAACCTGGGGCGGAACCACGCGGCGAATGCCGCAAGGGTTGCGCCCAGTAGCGGGGCAAGGATGATGATGATGGGCAGTTGCTCCGTCATTTCCTCTCGTTCTCGAGGATTTCATCCTCATCAAAGGACGAGTGTTGTTGGTAGATCTTCTGGGCCAAGGCCAGTGCAACGCCGAGCGTCGCAACGCCGACAACGATCGCGGTGAGCATCAGGATTTGGGTCAGCGGGTTGGCGACCTTTGAAACGTCCGAAACGGGGTAAGTGTGGTTTGCCGCCTCGGTCAGTATCGGGATGAGGGCGTTGTCCTTGGCGCCGATAGAGATGAAAAACAGGATGATGCCGGTTTGGAAAATTGCCATCCCGATGCATTTCTTGATCAGGTTTTTTTGCGCCAGCATCGACCACAGGCCGATCATCATCAGGATGACAACGATCACGTAGTTGAAATTGGCAATCAGCTTTTCCATGAGGTCACAGTCCGCGGTCGAAGCGGCCGTTCGAGGCCAGGTTGATATGGATGGCGATCATGCTGAACATCACCGTGATGCCCACGCCTATCTCGACCAGTAGGATGCCGTGTGAGCGCGCCATATCCTTTTCGCCTGGCAATATGGAGTCGAGGAACCCATAGTCGAGATAGTTGCCGCCCATGAACATGCAGGCCAGCCCCACCGCCGCGTAGAGGAACACACCGGCTGCCACCAGCAGCATCAACGTTTTTTCACTCCACTGCCGTAGGAGGGATTTCAGGTCGAACGAGATGGCCAGCAGGATTAGGCTCGCGCCGAGAATGACGCCACCCTGGAACCCGCCACCCGGGCTGTAATGTCCGTGGGCGATGACGTAGAGCGCGAACAACTGCATGAACGGCACCATGAACCGGCTCGCCTGCCGCACGATCAAGCTGTCACCGGGGTCGTAACGCGGCACGGGCGCCGCCGCTGGTTCACCGACTTCCAGCTTGGCCTTGTCAATACGCAGGATCGAGTAAATCGCGATGCATGCGATGAACACCACCGTTGTTTCGAGTAACGTGTCGAATCCCCTGTAATCCGCCAATACAGAGGTGACGACGTTGGGGACGTGCGAGTCCGCGATGGTGTTCAAGATGTAGTAGGGTGCCACTTTGGCGTTAACGGGCGAGTCTGAGGCGCCCCACTCTGGGAAATCCGGCAGTGCAGACAGCAGGAACGCGCCTGCGATGGTAACCACCACGCCGATGAACAACTTAAACGCCAGTCCCCCGGTTCGGGGTTGCACGGTTGCGCCGGTGTTGTAAAGGGTGGACACGACAAACACCGTGCTGACTCCAGCACCGACAGCCGCCTCCGTGAAGGCTACATCCACTGCGCCCATGCCGGCCCAGATCAGGCACATCATGAAGCTGTACGCACCAAAGACGACAGCCGCACCCATCAGGTTCCGGATGGACAGTGCCACCACGGCGAACAACACCACCAAGATCAGGAGTAAAACATCAAACTGCCAGATGGGGAGCGTGGACACTATTTCGAATCCTTTCTCCAAGGCGTGGCCCCCGCCTTATTGCCGGCGTCCATCATCGCGTGTGTGGCGGTCGGGCTGCCGATAAAGATGAAATTGATGATCAACAAGATCTTGATGGCCAGCAGCAAGCTCATTGGAACAAGACAGATGCAGCCGATCAGAATCATCACAGTGGACAGCGTGTCACCCTTTCCGGCGGCGTGCATGCGAGTGTAAAAATCAGGAAAACGCAGCAGGCCGATGGTGGTTCCCAAGAAAAAAACCAGCCCGGTGGAAATGAGGGTATAGCCTAAAAAGTGCATCAGGAAACGGGGCTTCCCCCATGTGAGTGTTCCGGTTCAAGACTCTTGCGGTGCTGGTAGTAGCGCGAGGCGGCGATGGAGACGATGTAGTTGAGCAGCCCGTAGCCAAGCGCGATGTCCACAAACATCTCGAGTTGCCCAAACAGGATGCCTGCAAACAGCAGCAGCACGATTGACTTCGTGCCGATCACGTTGATGGCGACCAGTCGGTCGATCACCGTCGGCCCCTTGATTGCCCGGATCAGGACAAGGAGCATTAGGCCAATCAACGCAACGCCGGCAGTTGTGATGAACGTGTTCATCTTGTTCTCTCGAAAATTTTGGCGATGCGTTTCTCCATTGCGCCGGGCAGGCCGCAGGCCACCGAGTCCGTGAGGGCGTGGACGAGGAATCGACTGCCCTCCACCCGCACCGTCACTGTGCCGGGGGTCAGGGTGATCGAGTTGGCCAGGATGAACTTGGACAACTCCTTTTCCAGTGTGCTGTCAAACTCCACCATTTGCGGCGAGAGCAGCTCGTTCATGCGCGGCGACAGGGCCACTCGAAACACGTGTAGATTGGCGAGGATGACCTGTCCCAACAGCCATCCCATGTAGCCCACGAACCCGGCCAGCTGCCGGAGCCGGCCGCCCAGGGTGGCTGCCTTCTCCTGGAACAATAAATTCGCGCACCAGTAAGCCACCAGTGACGAGCAGAGCACACCCATTCCCACATGAAGCGAGTCAAACTTGCCGGACAAAACCAGCCACGGCATAAATAAAACCACGAATGAGTAAAGGTATTTCATCAGCCAGCCGGATGGAGGGTTCCTCTCGGGCGCGCTCCCGGTCGAGCGGCCTTTTGAGGCCAGGCAATCTATGCAACGAGGCCAGGGTTTTCAAGCCGCTTGGCCAATCGGCGATTATTTTCCGATGCAAAACGTGCTGAAAATGGAGTCGAGCAGATCCTCCGTGGTCGTCCGCCCGACGATCTCGCCGACGGCATTGGTGCCGATTCGCAAATCGACGGCGACCAAGTCAAGCGGTGTGCCGGCCTGGAGTTGCTCGCGTGCCGTTTGGAGTGAAGCGCCCGCCCGGCGTAGTGCCTCCTGATGTCGGGAATTGATCATCACTTCCAGCATCTCCGAGGTGATATCCCCGTCCCAAACCCGGTTGCGGATGGCATCCTTCAACACCTCGATCCCTTGGCCGTCGAGACAGCAGACGCTCACCGAAGGGCTGCCGTTGGCCCTCGACTGGGCAAGCTGATCTGGCAGGTCGCTCTTGTTCAGCACGAGGATGCGTGGCTTGTCGGCGAACTCGGCCAGGTACGTCTCGTCGTCCGTGGTGAGCGGCTCGGAGGCGTCCAGCACATGCAGCACAAGATCCGCTTGGTCAAGCGACTTGCGGCTGCGCCGGATGCCCTCGCGCTCGATCGCGTCGCCGGATTCCTGCAGGCCGGCGGTGTCGATGAACACCACGGCGATGCCGCGAATCTGCGCCTCCTCCGAGATCGTGTCGCGCGTCGTGCCGGCCACGGCGGAGACGATGGCGCGGTCGCGGCCCAGCAGTTGATTGAGCAGGCTCGATTTGCCGGCGTTGGGCCGGCCGATGATGGCCACGCGGATGCCGCGGCGGATCAATTGCCCCTCGTTGGCGGTGGCCAGCAACTCGTCGATGAATCGGCCGGCGTTCTGGAGCTTCGTAATCAACCCGTTCATCGTGTCCGGCTCTATGTCTTCGTCGGGAAAATCAATGTGCGCCTCGACGTGCGCGAGCACGTGCATCAGGTCGTCACGCAGCT
>JASLKI010000252.1 GCA_030747575.1 Verrucomicrobiota bacterium
AGCAGGATTCCCGGGCTTGGTATCAAGGCGGCGGACGAACTACTCAAGGTGCACGTCAGCTACGGGCCGGTTGTCCAAAAGCTGCTCAAGAAATTCAACAAGGGTGCGCGTCGTTCGTGGGGGGTGAAGGGTCTCGCCCACATCACCGGTGGAGGGTTCATCGACAACATCCCGCGCGTGCTGCCGGAGAACTGCAACGCCGTGATCCTGCGCGGCACATGGGACGTGCTACCGATCTACGAGGTGCTGCAGGCCAAAGGCAAGGTGTCAGAAACCGAGATGCACCAGGTGTTCAACATGGGCATCGGCATGGTGGCGATTGTCCGCGAAGAGGAGTCAGCCCGCGTGCTGCGTTCCATACGCGCGCAGAAGATAAACGCCTGGGAGATAGGCTTCATCGACAGCGGTAAGCGCAAAGTGCAACTCGCCTGAGCTTGGCCAGGCGCTGGCCTCTTACATCATTTCGCCAGGGAAAAAGAGGCGATTTCCTTGTCGTTTCGCACGAGCACATTCCGGTTGGCGAACGCCGGGTGCGACCACACCACATCCCGGCCGGCGG
This sequence comes from Verrucomicrobiota bacterium, assembly GCA_030747575.1. Lineage (GTDB taxonomy): Bacteria > Verrucomicrobiota > Verrucomicrobiia > Limisphaerales > UBA1096 > UBA1096. The sequence goes on from JASLKI010000252.1 coordinate 560, forward strand.
CGCGTCCCGTCGGCTCGATTAGGTGTGTCTTGTCCAGTTCCTCGTAACCTTTCGGTGACAACCTGGCGATGAGCAGGTTGCCCAGCTCGTTGAACAGGAAAAACCGGTCCTCATGCTTCACGAGAAAGGCGTTGGCCCAGCGCGCTTCCACTCCGCCGCGAGTGGCGGTGAGATCCTCCCAGACCCGCTCGCCGGTGTCGGCGCGCAGACAGCGCAACTGCCCGTAGCTGCAAACGCCGTAGATGTGGTTGTCCTCAAAAAAGGGTGTCGGCATGATGCTGTGCAGCTCTTCTGTGTTTTTTTCGCTGGCGCGCTTGCTCTTCCACGCCAGCGTGGCTTCTGGTTTGTTCGGGTCGAGATTCATCATCATCGACCCGTTGTAAAACGCGGTAATGAACAAGCGGTTGCCAAGCTGGCGCGGGGTGGGGATCGACAGACCGGAACGCACCCGGAACGGTTCCGACCAGTAAACCTTGCCGGTGTCCGGATTGAGCGAGTTGAGTGACTCCGGGTGCCAGATGATCAATTGCTCCACACCGCCGGCATGGATCAGCGTCGGCGGACAATAGCCCGGCTCCTTGGCGGTGAGGCTTCGCCAGACCTCCTTACCGCTCAGTTTGTCGTAGCAAACCACCGTCGAGCCGTCGCCTCGAGCGAGGCAGATCAAGTGCCCGCCGCGCACGAGAGGGTGGGCGGCAAAGCCCCAGACCGGTGTCTTGATACCGTACTCCGTCTTGAAATCCTTTTGCCAAATTACCTTGCCGGAGTCGGCGTTGAGACAGAGGAGGTTGCCCTCAGCGCCGAGCGTGTAAACGCGGTCGCTATCCACTGTCGGCGTCGTGCGAGGCCCGGCCGGATAACTGACCGTGTAGCCGCAGTCGTACTCGTGCATCCAGAGTTGGCGGCCGGTTTTTTCGTCGAGACAAATCACCCGCTCCGAGCCGGGAATGTGCCCACGGGCAAACGGATTGTCCGGGTTGGTGGCATCCTTGGCCAGTTGCCGGTCGGTCACGTAAACCTTCCCATTGGCCACGGCCGGTCCGGCGTAGCCGCCGCCGATTGGCACCCGCCAATTAACCTTCGGCCCGCCATCGGGAAATCCTTTGATGATGCCACTCTCACGCCAGACCCCGTCGCGCTTGGCCCCGAGCCACTGTGGCCAGTCATCTGCCAACGTCGACAAGCCAA
>JASLKI010000253.1 GCA_030747575.1 Verrucomicrobiota bacterium
CGAAAAAAAAATGTCTACAAGGCCGTCATCATGAAAACACCCAGACGTAGCGGCTTCACTCTCATCGAACTTCTCGTTGTCATTGCCATCATTGCCATCCTGGCCGCCCTGCTGTTACCCGCGTTGTCGCGCGCCAAGGAAAAAAGCAAGAGAGCCGTCTGCAAGTCCAACGAACGTCAGATCACACTGACGATCCTCATGTATGCCGGTGAAAATGAAGGCAGGTTCCCGACGGGGCTTCGCAATAACAACATGTCCCACTACACATTTATCAGTGACAAAGTGTTCCTCTACCTTCGCGACAAGGGCAGCCTGTCCACCAATTCCTTCTCCTGCCCCAACAAGCAGGATTGGTTTCGCCGCGGATCGGTTGGTTATCGTCTCGGTTACTACTACCTGTGGGGGCACAAGACCCCGAAACAGCCCAAGAACTATTCGCCGCCGCCGCTGGGCTCCACTGCCCCGATACACTGGAACTCTCCCAACCGCGACACCGACCCGCCGGGCTGGGCCATGATTGGCGACGTGGTGGAAAAGGGAACCTTTACACCCCCGGTAACCTCCAGCCCGCACGGCCCCGGAGGCAGTGTCATCAGCAAATCCAACTCCTTTCCCGAGCCGGGGGAAATCGGGTCGGAAGGCGGCAACGTGGGCTATGTCGATGGATCGGTGCAATGGGTCAACCAGGTCATGATGAGGCCCCATAACGCGACCATTCCCGCCGGACGAATCATCGGCTACTGGTGATGCCGTGACTGGAGTGTTTTCGGGAAGCAAAAATAAAACGATCGGGATCATAGCTTGTCTATGGAAGGGTCTGCCTTCACCATACGCGAGAAGGTCAGGAAATTTCTATTAGTCAAATGAACACAAACCAAAAAATGTTAAGACGAACCATGACACAGACGCATTTCTCGCGGACAAAGCAGTGGATCCTGCCGGCGCTTGCGCTGTGCCTGATCACGGCACAATCAACGGCACAAACGTTCACCGGGGAAGGCAACTGGAAGAACGCCGGGAATTGGAACACCGGTATCCCGGCCGACGGGGCCACTGCCATCATCAACGGCATCTGCGAGATCAGCGAGAACATTGGGCCGGCCAACACTTTTAACCCGGCTCGACTGGTCGTGGGCGAAGGTACCGGGGGCGTGTTGAATGTTACCGGAGGCACATTGAGCGGAGCGCACGGCGGAGGGCTCAACGGCGGTATTTACGTTGGAAGCGCCGCTGGAGGCGTGGGTGAAATGTTCATTGCCGACGGGGCGGCGATGCGTTCGCAGGGGGGCAACATGCGAGTCAAGATAGGCGATGATGAAGGCGGCATCGGCAGGCTGACCATTGCCGGTGAACTCTTGAATTATAAGTTTCTTGAGATCACCAATGGGACCCTCGAGATGCTGCCGACCGGAATCAACAACAAGTTCAACCAACTCAACACGATATCGACCATTGGACCCAACGGAACCCTGGCCTTTGTCATTGATGGAGACCAGGTCGGCGCATTGGAGCGTGCCAACGCCAATGGTTTAAATATGGAAATCGATTTTGAGGCGAACCTGCATATTACCTTGTTGGGTGAATTTGAGGTTGGTGATTCGTGGACGCTGATGAAGTACCATACCCTCGACGGTGAGTTTGCCCAGGGCCTATCATTCACGAACCAGCAGGGTTTCACGTTTGACATCGATTATGGTTTTGGTGTGGACGAAGAGTTGACGATCACGCTGACCTCGACCGCCGCCGCGCCTGAAATCAATTCACTCGGGGCACAGCCGCCGGCAATTTCGGCCGGAGAATCAAGCACGCTCGAGTGGGTGGTAGGCGCCTTCGATAGCCTGGGCATTGACCAGGAAATAGGCGATGTTGCCGGCATCACGGCGGGCGGACGCGGCAGTGTGGAGGTATCCCCCGCTCAGACCACCACCTATAGACTGACTCTCAGGAAAAGCGGGATCGAGATCATCGACACAGTGACCGTTGTTGTCGAGGAACCGCCATACATCGGTCTCCTCGAAGCCGGCGAAACACTACTGGTGCCCGGCAATAGCACGACTCTCAGGTGGAAGGTGGATGGGGCTACGGGCATATCCATCGCCCCGGACGTTGGGAGCGTCGAGCCTGTTGGAGGGATCAGCCTGACACCCATTGAGACAACAACCTACGAGTTGACCGCTTCGAACGCCTACGGAACCGTGACGACCGAGGTGACCGTGATCGTCGATGCGGTCCTCGCTGCGATTACCAACCGCTACGACGCCGGGAGCACGGGGAACGTGGACGGTTTTTTCAATGACCAGGTTGGAGTGAACAACTTTGATCTCAAGAGCAACATGCTCGACACTTCCATCACCAGCTACACCACGCACTTCACGGCAGCCAATCGCCTGACAGGATTCAGCAACGATTCGGGGGGTGACGCACTGGGGTTCCCGGGTGGGGACATCACCTTCGAGCTCTGGGTGCGTCCAGGTGCGTTGGATGACGGACACCAGGTCCTGTTCGAGACCGGCGGCAGCGGCGACGGGCGCTGCCTCCTGATCACACAGAGCGCTGTCCGCTTCCTGAACAGTCAAGACGGAACTCGCACGCATGATATCGAGGTCTCCCTTGAGAACATTGACGTGGTTGATTTCATTCAGATTGTGGCCGTACTGGACGAAGCCAACGAACAGGTGGCTCTCTACGTGAACGGCTCCGCGGGTGGGCGAATTGCGGATAACTCCGAGGGCTCGCTGGGTACTCCGAATGGCCGATCCACACTCTTCAGCTGGAGTAGTTTCTCCGCTGGAATCGCAGGCGCCCTGGGCGGGAGTGCCGGCACGGAGCCGGAGGGGACAACACAGTTCCGTGGCGAAATCGCATTGTTAAACGTTTTTGGCCGGGTGCTGACGCCCAAGGAGGTGGAGATTCAATTCAACCGCCATGCCGTCCCTGATCCAGGTATCATCAAGTCGTTCACGGCCACGCCCAGCCGCCAGGACGCCGGGGGCACGGTAACGCTGGCATGGGAGGTGGGCGAATTTGGAACGCTTGACCTTGATGGTGTGGGTGACGTGAGTGACATGACAACCGAAGGGATAGGCACCCTCGAAATAACATTGGATCGATCCGAGACCTTTGTTCTGGGCGCCACCAGTGCAGAGGGCGCCAGTGTGGCGCGTCTCACCGTAATTGTGGGTGTCCCGACCGACGCCATCCTGTTGACAACCAATGCTGAAACCTGGGAAGACGCAACGGCGTGGTCGGACGGCTTGGCGCCGCATAAAGGGGGCGATTACATATTCATGGACTTCTTTGCCACGCGCTTGGCTACCCCGAACACCTCGGAACCGGTGTTTGCGGGCAGCTCACTTGAGGTGCGAGGATCGGGCACGACGCTGGCCCTGCAACATGAGTCCGAGTCGGTTGCACAGGTCGCAGATTTGCGTCTTAATGGTGGTACGATTGCATTGCCGCACGATGCGGCTTGGAGAAGCCTCGGTTTGGACGGTGGTTTGTCGATCTTGTCCGCCAGCCAGATCGACATCACCGGGGATGCCAATAACCTTCAACTTGATTCAACCATTTCCGGTGAAGCCGGATTGACGGTGCTCATGGGCGTTTCCGATCCCGACAACATCGGTCCGAATCTGGAACTAAACGGGTCAAACAGCCAATTCAGCGGCGGGTGGACCTTTTCAAGGGGTTATACGCTCGCCAGTGTCGAGGGCTCCCTGGGCACGGGTGACATCCACTTGATCAATGGAAACCTTGAGATTATGTACAGGCTAGACAGCCCGGACACGACACTTAATCTTGAGGGGAACAATGCCCTGGTCACGCTGGACTGGAACTTGTCTATCGGGGCACTCAATGTGATCCAGGATAACGGCGTCTCAATCCCGGTGCCCGCCGGACTCTACGATGAGAGCAGTTGGCAGACTTTTCTCGACAATCATCCTACCCTCGGAGGAGAGTATTTTTACTTTTTGGATTCGATCGAGATCACTGTTCTGGGTGAGGATTCGTTTCCCATTCCAGGCACAACCTTCACCGGGAAAGGCAATTGGAAGGAAGTCGAGCGTTGGAGTCAGGGCGTGCCTCTCGATGGCGACATCGCTGTAGTCAATGGCATTGTCGAGATTTCCGGGGATGTCGGCACAAGCAGCGGAGACAATCCAGCTACCATCTTCATTGGCGACCACAAGACGGGTCTGCTCAATGTCACGGGCGGCATGTTGAGCGGAGCGCACACCGGCAGCGGTATCCATGTTGGCGTGGGGCGAGGTGGGGATGGAACCGTCAATATCTCTGAGGGAGCCGCCCTGCGCTCCCAGGGAGGCGGGATGGTTGTAAGGATTGGCGACAAACAAGGAGGGGTCGGGACAGTTTCGGTTGCCGGTGAATTGTTCAACTTCAAGTTCCTTGAAATTATCAACGGGACCCTAGAGATGATGTCGACCGGATTGAATCGGAGCTTTAACTCCGTGGATACGTCCGTGATCGGCCCTAAGGGAACCCTCGCGTTCGTCATTAACGGCGATCAGGTCGGCGTCCTCAAGCGCTCGAATGAGACGGGTTTGAATCTTCAGATCGATTCAGCAGCGAATCTTGTGGTAACATTGACCGGCCAGTTCGCACTGAATGATACATGGACACTGATCGACTACACGACTTTAACAGGTCAATTCGCCCAAGGCACTCAATTTACAAACGCTCAGGGCCACGAATTTGAGATTGATTACGGGACGGGCAACCTAAGCACGTTGACCCTGCGCTTGACCTCGATCAATCCGGACGCAACCTCGCCAACGATCTCAATCAGCCATGATGCAGGCCAAGTCGCCATCGAGTTTACGGGCACACTGGAAGCGGCGCCGGCGTTGAAGGGTCCGTGGTCGGAGGCCGACGGTGCGGTCTCGCCCTTCACGGTAGTATTGGATTCGCCCATGAAGTACTTCCGATCAAAGAAATAGCGAATCGGGAATATGGCTTTCCCCGGATACGCTTGATGAATTCATTCATGAACCGAACAAACCAAAAAAAAGGCTTCACCCTCATCGAGTTGCTGGTGGTGATCGCCATCATCGCCATCCTGGCGGGCCTCCTGTTGCCGGCGCTGGCAAAGGCGAAAGGGAGGGCACTGTCCGCCAATTGCCTGTCCAACCTCCACCAGTGGGGAATCTACTTTCAAATGTTCACCCAGGATAATGACGACAAGTTCATGTATCCCAATCAAGGTGTTTGGGTGGAGCCGTTGAGACCCTATTACCAGGGCGGTGGCGAGAAGATCCGGGTTTGTCCCCGGGCAACCCGATCCCTCTCGGAAGGGGCACCAGGCGCACTGGCTGCATGGGATGTGGTCAACTCCTACACCAAGATAAAGGATGTTTACCGGGGCAGCTACGGGATCAACAACTGGGCCTACAATATTCCACAGGGTATGAACCTGTTATGGGGTCACCCGGTGGAGAACAACTGGCGAACCATCAACCCGGCCGGGGCTGACCTGAACAACATTCCGATTTTCATGGAATGCTGGCGTTGGGGGGGCGCACCGTATGACTCGGGGCCCAATGCCCTGCCTCCGAACACTGAGAACTCCCTGATCCACGGAATGGGCCGCTTTTGTTTGAACCGACACAATGGATTCGCGAACGGCAGTATGATGGATCTATCCGCACGCCCCATCCGGTTGAAAGCGTTGTGGGGACTGAAATGGCACAAAAAAACCAACACAGCCTACCGGCCCGCCTGGCCATTTTGGATGCGCGATATGCCCGAAAAATAGATTTACGCCGCCGGGCAGCCAAAATATGGCTGCTCATTCGCTTAAC
>JASLKI010000254.1 GCA_030747575.1 Verrucomicrobiota bacterium
GGTGCCGCTCATGCACCAGTACCTCACCACGCGTCATATCCCCGGCCAGGAGTTGCCGGAACAAACACCGGTCGTGCGCGACCCCGACAACTTGTTTTATTTACGCGAAGAGGTCGGCGGCTTTCTCGTCGGCGGCTTCGAGCTGGAGCCGAAAATCTGGGCTGCCGGCGGTGTCGCTTGGGACTTCACCCAGCAACTGCTGCCCGAGGATTGGGAACTGTTCGAGCCGGTGATGGAGGGTGCGCTGCGCCGAATACCTCAACTCGAACAAGCCGAGGTCATTAAGCTGGTCAACGGCCCTGATGCCATGACACCCGACGGCCACTACTGCCTCGGCCCGGTGCCGGGTGTGCCCGGGTTTTTCGTCGCCGCCGGCATGTCGCTCAACGGCATCGCCGGAGCCGGCGGCGTGGGCAAGGTGATGGCCGAGTGGATCATCGACGGCGAGCCATCGCTCGACCTGCACGAGATGAACATCCGCCGCTTCGGCGCAAACTACGGCAACACCGACTTCGTCGCCGAGAAGGCGCGCGAGGTGTATCACTACTACTACCACCAACACTATCCGGCTGACGAAACCCTCTGGGCGCGCAACCACCGCAGAAGCCCGCTGTACGACCAGCTCGCCGGACTCGGCGCGGAGTTCGGCGAGAAAAACGGCTGGGAACGGGTCAATTTTTTCCGCCCCGGCGAGCCCAGCCGCCAAGCGGCCGACGACCAGCACCAGTGGGGCTGGGGCCGCGCGCCGTATCACGATCTCATCCGGGAAGAATGCCTCGCGGCACGCGAGCGTGTCGCGCTGTTCGACATGACTTCCTTCGGCAAATTCGAGGTCAGCGGCCCCGGCGCGCTTGGTCTGCTACAACGTGTCGCCTGCAACAACATCGACCGTCCCGACGGCTCGCTAGTTTACACGCAATTCCTCAACGCACACGGTGGCATCGAGAGCGACCTCACCGTTTGTCGACTGGCGGGCGACCGGTTTCGCATCATCACCGGCACGTCGTTTTTGTCGAACGACCTTGAGTGGGTGCGCTCCCACGCGCCGGCCGACGGCTCGGTCGAGGTGCGCGACGTTACCAACGACTTTGCCTGCATCGGCATGTGGGGGCCAGATGCCCGCGACGTGCTTGGCCAAGCGACCGGCGACGACCTGAGCAACGGCGCTTTCCCCTATCTCACCGCGCGGCAACTCACCGTCGCCGGCAAACCGGCCTGGGCGCAGCGCGTCAGTTATATCGGCGAACTTGGCTGGGAACTGTACCTCGCCAACACCGACGCCGGTGCCGTATGGGACGCGCTACTCGAGCTTGGCCAAGCGCACGGCATCCGCCCCGCCGGCTACAAGGCGCTCGACTCGTTGCGCCTCGAGAAAGGCTACGTGTACTGGAGCACCGACGTGACACCGGAGGACAACCTGCTCGAGGCCGGGATGGGTTTCTGCGCCGACATGGCCAAGGGCGACTTCATCGGGCGCGACGCCTTGGCCAAGCGCAAGGCCGACGGGCTCCAGTCGCGGCTGCGTACCGTCGTCCTCGAGGGCAACGCATTGCCGGCCTACGGCGCGGAGTCGGTCTGGCACGACGACCAAATCGTTTCGCGGCTACGCAGCGCCGGGCATGCCCACACAATCGACCGATCAATCGCCTACTGCTATCTGCCTCTGCCTCTGGCCAAGCCGGGAACCGAGGTGGAGATCGAGCTGTTCGGCGAGCGTGTCCCGGCCAAAGTTACCCTCCCGACCCACGACCCCAAGGGCACTCGTCTCAAGGTCTAAGCCTGGCCATAGCTAGAATTACTTCCGCTGCGACTTCTGTTGCAGCAGCAGTTTCCTCTTGTAACGGCCCTGCACCATCTCGGTCAACAACAGCACGGTGATCACGAAGTAGAACGTCGTCTTGCTCATGGCGTGGATCTCACTGCCAAAGAGCTTCAACTTGGAAAGGTGTCCTCCTTCTGTCAGCAACATGATGCCCACGACAAAAAG
>JASLKI010000255.1 GCA_030747575.1 Verrucomicrobiota bacterium
GATTGGCTTCTCAAGCCGCGAGTCGGCGTGCACGCGAAAGTATTCGGTGAAATACACGTCCGCGCCGCCGCGCTTGGTTATCACCCGCCAAAACGGAAGGTCGGTGACGTCCTGCATCGGCGCGAGCGCGAGCATCGGCTCATCCCGTTGCAGCAGGGCATCAAACTGGCTGGCCTGTTCGGAGAGTCTTGTCACCGCGCGGTTTTTCTCCCGCTTGGCCAAGCGAATGGCAATCCCAAAACGCACTTGGCTTGCCTTGGCCAGGCGAATATGCCGACAATGTGTGCCGAAGCCATGCGCTACTTGAATCACCCCCAAACGGGCCAGGCCGGCATCACGCACCGGCGCTTGGCCAAGCGCCTGGCCCTGCTGCTGTTTTTTCCAGTCATGGCTAATTCACAAATGACGGGCGCCGGTTACGACCGTCCGTCCGGCGATCCCAAGCTCAGCCGCTCGGTGGTGATGGCACCCAGCGGCATGGTTGCCACCAGCCACACGCTTGCCGCGCAGGCCGGCGTCGAGGTGCTCAAGCGCGGCGGCAACGCGATCGACGCCGCGATCGCGGCCAACGCCGTACTCGGCGTGGTGGAGCCGATGAGCTGCGGTATCGGCGGCGACCTGTTTGCCATCGTGTGGGACGCCAAGTCGCGGAAGCTTTACGGCCTCAACGCCAGCGGTCGCTCGCCGCTTGGCATTTCGCGCCAGCTCATTCGCGAGCGCGGGCACGAGCGCATCCCTCTCAAGGGGCCGCTCAGTTGGTCGGTGCCGGGCTGCGTCTCCGGCTGGCAGGCGTTGCACGACCGATTCGGCAAACTGTCGTTGGCCAAGTCGCTTGCGCCGGCGATTCGTTACGCGCGGAACGGCTTTCCGGTGACGCAGATCATCGCCGGCTACTGGAAGTCCAGCGAGGTGATCCTCAGCGAAACGCCGACCGCCAGCCGCGCATTTCTCAAGGACGGCCGCGCGCCGGGGGAAGGCGAGCGCATGACCAACCGCGACCTGGCCAAGGTCTATCGTGCTATCGGCAAGGAGGGGGCGAAGGCGTTTTACGAGGGCTGGATCGCCGGGGAGATCGTTCGCTACAGCGAGTCGATCGGTGGCCTGATCACGCTGCGCGACCTCAAGCAGCACACCGCCGACTGGGTCGAGCCGGTCAGCGCCAGCTATCGCGGCTACGACGTCTGGGAACTGCCGCCGAACGGCCAGGGCATCGCCGCGCTGCAGATTTTGAACGTCCTCGAGCAGCACGACATCGCCGCGCTGGGCCACAACTCGGCCGACTTCATCCACCTTTACACCGAGGCGAAGAAACTGGCGTTTGCCGATCGGGCCAAGTTTTACGCCGACCCGCAGGTGGAAAAAAACCTGCCGGTTGCCGAGTTGATCTCCAAGCCGTACGCAAAGCGGCAGGCCAAGCGCATCGACATGGCCAAGGCGGCGTTGCGCGTGCCGGCCGGCGATCCGCGCTTGGCCAAGGGCGACACGATTTACCTGACCGCCGTCGACAAGGATCGCAACGTCGTGTCGCTGATCCAGAGCAACTATTACGGATTCGGCTCCGGCCATGTGCCGGGAAACGTTGGGTTTGTGATGCAGAATCGCGGGACGCTGTTTGCGATGGGCGAAAATCACCACAATCGGCTCGAGCCGAACAAGCGGCCGTTTCACACCATCATCCCGGCGATGGTGACGAGGGACGGCAAGCCGTTTCTGTCTTTCGGTGTGATGGGCGGAGACATGCAGCCGCAGGGCCATGCGCAGGTGCTCGTCAACATCATCGACCATGGCATGAACGTGCAGGCCGCTTCGGACGCTGCACGCGTCCGGCATGACGGCTCCGACACGCCCACCGGCGACATCATGTCCGACGGCGGCTGGTTGATCGTCGAGAGCGGCGTGAGCGATGAAGCCGTGGAGGAATTGAAAAAACGAGGCCACAAAGTCTCTCGCGGCGGATCCGGTGGTGGTTACCAGGCGATCCGGATCGATTACGAAACCGGCCTGCTCCATGGCGGTTCGGAGGTGCGAAAGGACGGCGCGGCGATTGGCTATTGAGCTGGCCGCGTGTACGCTCCGCCCGGCATGAGTGCGCATGAGAAAATCGTTTCGCTGGAGCAATTGCCCGCCTGGCGGGAGGCGTTGCGGGAGGCCGGCCAGCGGCTGGTAGCGACCAACGGCTGCTTCGACTTGCTGCACGCCGGTCACGTCACCTACCTCGAGCAGGCGGCGACGCGGGGCGATGTGCTGTTGATTGGCTGCAACGGCGACGAGTCGGTCCGGCAACTCAAGGGGCCAAGTCGGCCGCTCAACCCCGAGGCCGACCGTGCACTGGTGTTGGCGGCACTGGAGTCGGTCGGGGCCGTGGCGGTTTTCCCGGAGAAACGCGCCGAGAATTTTCTGCGCCTGGCCAAGCCGGATGTCTATGTGAAGGGCGGCGACTACACTCCGGAAACGCTGGACGCTGGCGAGCGTGCTGCGGTGGAGTCCGGCGGCGGCGAGGTCGTGATCATCCCATTCGTCCCCGGCAAATCGACCACCGGCCTCATCGAGCGGATGAACGACTGACGAAACGATGCCGAGAGTCTCGTGGAAATCAGCGACTTGGTTGGCATGCTGTTTTGCCTGGTTTTTGCTTGGCCAAGCGCGGCCGTTGACGGCGCCGTTTGACGAGCCCCCGGGCTGGGCGCGCGAGGCGATCTGGTACCAGATTTTTGTCGAACGATTTCGGAACGGAGATTCAGCCAACGACCCCCGGCCGGAGTATATGCGCGGCGCCTATCCCGGTTATGTGCCAGCCAACTGGAAGGTCACACCGTGGCATCAGGACTGGTACGAGCAGGAGGATTGGGCCAGGGCAGAGGCGGGGCACTTTCACAAGCTGGCTGCGGCCCGACGGTTCGGCGGCGACCTGCAGGGGGTGCTCCACAAGCTGGACTACCTGCAGGATCTCGGGATCACGGCCATCTATTTCAATCCTCTCAATGATTCGCCGTCACTTCACAAGTACGATGCCCGTCATTACCGTCACATCGACCGCACGTTCGGCCCTGACCCGGCCGGGGACACGGCGATCATCGATGCGGAAGACCCGGTCGACCCGGCCACTTGGCGCTGGACGGCCGCCGACCGGTTGTTCCTGAAACTCATCCGCGAAGTGCATCGGCGCGGCATGAGGCTGATCATGGACTACTCGTGGAACCACACTGGCATCACGTTTTGGGCGTGGGAGGATCTCATGAAAAATCAGTCCAAGAGCCGATTCCGGGACTGGTACGACATCATTTCGTTTGATGACCCCAAAACGCTGGAGGATGAATTTCACTTCGAGGGCTGGCTGGGAGTCAAGACGCTGCCGGAACTCAAAAAGGTGAACGTGGTGGGCAAACGAAAAGGCTATGCCTTCGAGGGCGATCTGCATCCCGAGGTGAAGGCGCATGTCTTCAACGTCACCCGACGCTGGCTGGACCCAAACGGGGACGGTGACCCCGAGGATGGAGTGGACGGGTTTCGGCTCGATGTTGCCACACATGTGCCGCTTGGGTTCTGGCGCGACTACCGGAAGTTTGTTCGCGGGATCAACGACGAGACGCTGCTACTCGGCGAGGCGTGGTGGACCAAGTGGCCGGATCAACTGATGGACCCGCGGCCGTTCCTGCAGGGCGACATTTTCGACTCGGTCATGCATTACCAATGGTACAAGCCGGCTCGGCGGTTGTTCGCCCAGGCCAACGGAGGCCTCAAACCGAGCGGCTTCGTCACTGAGATGAACCGGGTGTATGCCGGCTACAGTCAGTCTCTCTCCCAAAACCTGATGAACCTCGTCGCGAGCCACGACAGTCCGCGATTAGGCACCTCGTTCCAAAACAAGCACAAGTACAAGTTCCGCATGGGCGCGCGCAAAAACACGGACCTCCATCTCGGCCCGCCCGATACAGCTGTCGTCCGCGAGATGCGGATGATGTTGCTGCACCAGTTCACCTACACCGGCGCGCCGCACATTTGGAGCGGCGACGAACTCGGCATGTGGGGCGCGGACGACCCCGATTGCCGCAAGCCGGTCATCTGGGATGACATAAAGCATCACCCACAGGTGTTCACGCCGGACGGTCAGCGCCACGAGCCGTTCCCCGTGAAGCCTGACGCCGAGCTGCGGTCATATTACAAAACACTCATCGCCCTTCGGAAAAAACGTCGTGAGTTGGTCGGCGGCGGATTGGAATTCGTCGTTGCGAACGACAACGACATGACTCTGGCCTACCGCCGAGAACTCGCAGGAAGGGAAACGATCGTC
>JASLKI010000256.1 GCA_030747575.1 Verrucomicrobiota bacterium
AGGGCAGAGCGCCTGGTTTTGGTCAGCGCATCCTACGGCAAAAACATCGTCGCAATCACCGACCGCAACGGCGACGTGCTTTGGTCGCACAAGACCGCGGGCCCGCAGCAGGGCCACACCGGCCACCACGACGTGCATCTCCTGCCCAACGGCAACATTCTTTACCATGACAGTTGGACCAAGCTCACCGAGATGACGTTGGCCAAGGAAGTCGTCTGGACCTACGACTCCGCCTCGATGAACGGCAACAAGGGCAAGCGGGTGGACGTACACGCCTTCGCGCGGTTGAAAAACGGCAATACCTCCATCGTTGAAAGTGGGGTGGGCCGCATCATCGAGGTAGATAAAAAAGGCAAAATTGTCCACGAGATACCGATGAAAAAAGACGGTCGCCAAAATACCCGCTGGGTGCGCTTCACGCCGGGGGGCAACCACCTTGTCACCTCCGAGAACCCGGGCGTTGTCACCGAGTACAACCGCAAGGGCGAGATCGTTTGGGAGTACCTCATTAACACCCGCTGCTACGGCGCGATCCGCCTGAAGAACGGCAACACGCTGATCGCCTCCGGCAGCGGCCACAGCGTGGTCGAAGTTTCGCCCGATAAAAAAGTCGTTTGGGAGATCAAGGACAAAGTCCCCGGCACCGACATCGGCCTCGGCTGGATGACCGCGTTGCAGGAACTCCGGAACGGTAACTTCATTATCGGCAACTGCCACGCCGGCGAGGCTAACCCGCAAATCTTCGAGATCACGCGCGACAAAAAAGTCGTCTGGGAATTCGATGAGTGGGAACTGGTCGGCAACGGCTTGGCCGTTTGGCAAATCCTCAACGACAAAGAATCCAAACGCCTCCGTAAACAACTCGCCAAGCTGGAAAAGTAATTCACCCGCTTGGCCAAGCGAAGCGTCAGCTTCGTGTTCGCTTGCCAATCACGCTTAGCAGCGTGAACACGGCTACGTTCACCACCACGCCGCAGAAGCCGATGTCAGCGATTTGCTTGAGGCGGGCGAACAGGCTCACCGCCGCCGAGTCGCTCCCCGTAATGATTGCCAGCAGTGGACTGAACATCAGCACCACCAGCATACCGGCGACAATTCCGACGATCGCACCCTGCCTCGAGCCGCGCTTGAGGAACAGGACGTCGAACGTCACCGGCAGCAGTTGGCTCGAGAAGGCGATGGCCAACAGGCTCATCGGCATAATCATCCCGATCGGGTCGAAACTCTCGCTGCTGCGGCTGACGAACACCATGCTGAGTGCCAGCAGTGTCGCCGTCGCGATCACGCCGCGCCCGACCCACAGGCGGCTTGTCTCCGAGGCGTTTGGCCGCAGGATTCCGGCGTAAATGTCGCGGGTGACCACCGCGCTGAGCGCGTGCAAGTTGCTGTCGGCGGTGCTCATCGCCGCCGCCATGATTGCGATGATCACCAGCGTGGCCAGCAGCAGTCCCGCCGGGCCAAGCAGCTCCGGCAGGTGGTGCTTGAGCACGACGACCATGATTTGATCAAAGTCACGAGGCCCCGCGCCAACGTCAAGGTGGGGCAGGGGCTTGGCGCCCTTGGCCAAGTGCCCCGGCAGATCGGCTTCGCTGACGGTGACCGCTTGGCCATCGACCTGCACCTGGTAGTCGAAGGCACCGTCGGCGACTGGTTTGACGACGGGGTAAAGCACTTGGCCGCCCAAGCCGACCAGCATCACGCCAAACAGAAAACAGGCCGTCAAGCCAAGCGCGAAAATGACCGCGCTGCGTCGGAGCGCCTTGGCCGACTTGGCTGCGTAAAAACGCATCCATTGCGCCGGCTGGATCATCGAGCCAAGCGCGCCGAAGATGCAGAGCGTGAACAGTTTCTCTGGCGTGAACGAGCCGGTGGTGCCGGGGACGGTGAGGGACGTGCGCGGCAACTCGGCGACTTTCTCGAAAAAAGCGGACGGCCCGCCCAGGGCAGCCACGGCGGCGGCACCGGCAAGCAGCATCCCGGCCATCAGCAGCGTGCCTTGCAGCGCATCGGTCCACGCAACGCTGCGCATGCCGCCGATCATGATGTAAAGCATCGTCACGAGCGACAGCAGGCAGGCGCCGATCTCGAACGCGTGTTCGCCGCCGAAGAGTTGGCTCGAAATGATCCCGCCCGCCTGGATCTGGATGACGACGTACGGCACGGCATAGAGAAAACCGATTAGCGCCACGAGGCACCGCAGCGCCACCGGACTGCCGTAGTGGCTGCAGATTAGGTCGGCTGGGGTGACGTGGCCGTACGTGCGCCCTAGTTCGCGGATGCGATTGCCGAGCACATAAATCATCGCGCCGCTCAGCGGGACGTTCAGCGCGAACAGCGCGAACACCACGCCTTCCTTGTACACCATCCCCGGCGCGCCCAGCATCGCAGCCGAGCTGAAAAACGTGGCCATGATTGTCAGCGACGAAAGCATCCAGCCTTGGCCGCGCCCGGCGAGGTAGTAGTCCTCCTCGCCGGCCTGGCGTTTGCTGAAACCCCAGAGGCCAATCCCGAGCAGAAAAAGCAGATACCCCGCTAGGCAGAAGTGAGGAAGCCAGCCAAGGTCAGTTGTCGCGGTGGCGTCGATCATTCCTCGCTTGGTTTCCAGATGGTGAAATAGGCGGTCACCACCACCGCAGCTTGCACGCCGTACCAAAATAACCCCCAAGCGTAAACTACCGGCAGCCCGAGAAAGAGCAGTCCCTCACGAACGGCGGCAGGCTCGGGATTAACTAGGCGCAATCCCGGCCCCGGCCCCATCACCATCGCGAGCGCGAACACGAGGAACAAAACCAAGCCGAGCCGTTGGCGGTGCTTTTTCGTCTTGGCTTTGGTTGGTGTCATGGCTACCGATTCGCGCTTGGCCAGGCGCTGTCAATCCAATCCCAGCAAATAGGTCTCCGAATAGCGCAGGTCACCGGTGTACGCATCGTGGAACTGGAAGATCACCTGCGGGTGCGGGAAGGCGAACCACCGCTCGCCGTCGCGCTCGAGCGGGTTGTTGAAGACATTGTTGACCTGTACCACGCAGTAGTGCGGGAAAGTGCGGTTGGCGCGTGGAATGTCCTCCATTGCGTAGCTGCTCCAGCGGATGTCGCAGGCGCGTGGGCCGTACTGAAAGCGGCCGTTGGCGGGGCGGCCGCCTTCGTCCTTCATCGGCGCGTGGTTGATGGAGTTGTGCGGGCCGCTGGCGAACTCCCACACATTGTCGGTGATCCTGATGGCGAAACTGTTGTGCAAATCGCCGGTAAGCACGAACACGCCCTTGTCGAGGCTGTCCCAAAACTCGATCAGCTCCTCGCGCTCCCTGAGGAACACCGTCCACGCGTCGTCCTTCTTGATGGTCAGTTGCTTGTCATCGCCGCCGCCGCTACCGACGTGCGGCACCATGAAGTTCACCGAGGACACCACGAAGATGAAATCGGCCTTGCTGTTTTCGATGCCGTCCTTGAGCCACGCGAATTGCTGCTTGCCAAGCATGGTGGCCTTGGGATTGCCGGGATTGTCGACATTGTGGAGGCTGCGATGTGAGCGGGTGTCGAGCAGGAAAAAGTCGCAGTTGGACACGCTAAACCTGCCGTAACAACGCCGGCCGATGGAGTAGGTCTGCGAGCCGTTGGCCTTGGCTGGCGGATTGATCCTCAACCGATGCGGCCCAAGCACCTCGACAATTTCGTACACGGCGGAGTTGGGATCGCCCGACTCAGCATCCAACTTGGCATCCTTCAGACCGGCGGTTGAAGTGCCCCAGTGTACGTGGAGATTGGCCAATGCGTTCAGGTCGAGTTTGGTAAAATCAGCACTTGAATCCGCCAGCACATCGCTTCCGGCCTTGAAGGTGGCGGTGCCAAACCAGGCGGGGGTGTCGTGCTCTACAGGGTTCGCCCAGGCGAGGTAATCAAACCAGGCGCTCGTGGCGATGTCGCGGAATACCGCGCGCCGATTCACGTAACCGACCTCGCCGGTCCCGTAGATGTCGTTGAGCATTTCGTGGTCGTCGGCGGTGTAAAACGACGGCACATGCCGGTGCCACTCGCTCAGGTTGCGCCCACGTTCGAGGTAGGTTTTGTAGTTCTCCCAAACACCGACAACAGTCGGTGTCTTTTGGACTATGTCGGGCGCCTGGCCAAGCGAGCCGAGTCCCACCTGGTGCAGCCACTCGCTGACCGGATAGTCGCGGCGGTTCTCGTAGAGCCAATCGCCGTTGAGGATGGCGAAATTTACCTTGTCGCGAACCTGGGCGTTGAGCGTGTCAAAGACCGGCAGGGTGGGGCCGGCGCTGTCGCCGCCGCCGCGTTGGTTGTTGCCACACGCAAACTCGAACCGGAAGTTAAACAGCCCCTCCGGATTGCCGCTGGCGTTCCTGAAATCCGCCGACCGCGGCAGAGATCGAAACGACACGCTCAACTGATGATCCGCGATGCGATAGTGATAGCGTGTGTTGGGCTGGAGCCCGGTAAGGGTGAGTATGCCGGTGTTGTCCCGGTCGATTGAAGTCGACTTGAGCGTTACTGTCTTGGACAGGTCGTTTTTGTCGGTACCATAAAAAACGACCACTCTGCCCGGACGCGCGGTGCGCAGCCAGAGGCTCATTGAGTCGGCTGCGGGCCGCCCGAGCATGGGGCCGTGGGTGACACGCGTGTCGGTTGGTTCCCCGTCTTGGCCAAGCGCCAGCGTAAAGAAAGTAAGGTGTAGTCCAAAAAACAGAGTAACGGAGGTTCGAAATAATCTCGTCATTATGGCTTGGCCATTGTTCGCGCTTAGCCAAGCGCCGTCAACTGATTCGAGAGCAGGTGCGCAAAAGGGATCGGGTGGGTCAAGGGTCACAGGGGAGGGACTGCTGTCCCCGCGGTCCGGGACTTGGTTTGATTATTTACGGAAAGCTGCAGGCGTTCGCACCCGCGCTGGGCTACTTGCCAGCCGCTTTTAATTCTGCCCCCGTCTTGCCTCCATGTTTGCGGAGGAGTGCGGCGATCTCGGGTTTGTTTTTTGCCCAGTCCAGCGGGGTGTCGCCATCGACGTCTTTTGCGTTCACTGCCGATTTTTTGGCGAGCAGCACGGCGACCATCTCGAGATGGCCCTTGTAGGCGGCGCCGTGTAGAGGGGTCCATCCATTTTCATCGCGGGCATCCGCATCCGCGCCCTTGGCAAGGAGCACCCCGGCGATCTCCGTGTGGCCGTTGTACGCCGCCCGGTACAGCGGGGTTCGTCCAAGGTCATCCTTTCCGTTGACATCTGCGTCGCCGGCGAGGTGTTGCTTGACGGACTCGATATTGCCGTTTGCGGCATCATCTGAGAGAGCGCCGAGTTTCAGGGCGGATTTGCCGCCGTGTCTGCGGAGGAGTTCGGCTGCTTTCTCGTCCGCCAACTCCAATGGGGTCAGTCCGGCGGTGTTCTTTGCGTTCACCTCCGCGCCTTTGGCAACAAGCAAGTCGATCGTGTCCCTGTGTCCACCCCGCGCGGCGCGATGCAGCGGTGTCAGGCCTTCCGAATCCTGTTCGTCCACATTGGCGCCTTTAGCTATGAGCAGCGCGACGATGGTCCGGTGTCCGCCCGAGGCCGAATAATGCAGTGGCGTGACGCCCTCGTTGTTTTTCGTATTGATATTCGCCCCTTTGGCGACGAGCAGATTGGCGGCTGCGGTCTGGCCCGAGCGGGTTGCGTAGTGGAGCGGAGTTGCGTTCCAGTTGTTCGCCGCATTGACATCCGTGCCGGCGGCCGAGTGTTGTTCGATGGATTCAACGTCTCCCTTCCACGCAGCTTGGTGAATCGAAACACTCGGCGGCTCAATGTTTACTGGAGATTGTTTTTGTGCTGCGTGATGGTTCGGAGTTGAGCAACCCAAAGTCAGTAGTGAAAAAGCGAATAAGGTCAAAATTAATTTCATAACTTCGAACGGACGCCAGACACTACGGTTTCACTCAAGCTCAATCAATCCCGATCTGCAACCCCATCACACCTTGGCCAAGTGCTGTCTAGAGTGATTCGAGCTTGTTTCTTGGCGGGGGTGCGGGTAGTCAGTGGCGCGGCCGCAAACCAAGCGCTTGGTTTGCCAAAGGGGTAATCATGCAACTCGACGAGAATCAAAAAAAGACAGTCGCCGGCTGGATTGAGGAAGGGCTTGATCTGTCCGCCATCCAGTCACGCTTGGAATCCGAGATGGACATTCCCATGACCTATATGGATGTGCGTTTCCTTGTGGGCGACCTCGAGTTGGTGCCCAAGGACGAGGAGGAACCGAAGGAGGAGCCCAAACCGGAGGAGGAGGAGTTGGCCCCGGTGGATGCCCCTACACCGGACAACCCGTTTCCCGCGCCGGAAGACCCCATGGGCGAGGCTCCGCTGCCGACTGATGACGTTGCTGGTGGCGGGGAGGTTTCCGTGACGGTGTCACCCGTGACCCAGGTGGGCATGATGGCAAGCGGCTCGGTGACGTTCACCGACGGGGTAAAATGCGAATGGCACGTGGACCAATACGGCCGCCCATCCCTGATTCCGCAACAGGATGGCTACCAGCCGCCTGAGGCCGACATGCCCAAGTTCGGCCAAAAACTACAACAGGAACTGCGCGGTGGTTATTAGCCTCCAAGCGGCGGGGATGGGGGCGGCTGTCCCCAGCTGTCCGCCGGTAAAGCCGGAAAAGTTGCGGCCGGCTCGGAAAGCCAGCCCCACCTTTAGACTATTTCTTGGCCTTCTTTTTTGATTTATTTTTGCCCTCGTCGGCCTTCTTTTTCTCCTTCTTCTCCTTCTTCTTTTTCTTGGCGAGGCGTTTTTTGAGCTTGGGCCAGTTGTCATCGGCGGTGATGTAGCCAACGCATTTTTTAGCGCCGCACTTGCACTCGTGATCCTCGTAGCCATCGAGGTCGAAGCCGTAATTGTAGCTCAACTCCTCTCCCTCCTTGATCTTGCGGGTGGAGATGAGCCAGACGCGGTTCTTGATGACGTCGGGCTCGCAGTTTGGTTCGCAGGAGTGGTTAATGAAGCGTGCGGTGTTTTCCGGGATGTTACCGTCGATGTCGTGGCGTTTGTTCACTTCGAAGATGTACACCGCGCCGTCGGTCTCGCTGCCCTGGTTTTTCTCGATCAGCGCGATGCTGCGGCGTTCCGATTCCTTCTTGGTTATCTTTTCGCCGATGTACTCGATGACCTTTTTTCCCTTGGGCACCTTAATCCTGGCGAATACGCCGGTGCCGTGGATGTCCGACTCGCGGACCTCGATATATTTGCTGGTGATTGGCTCCTTGCCCATGCGGGCGCGGAGTGTAGGGACGCGCTGCCCGAAGGCGAAGTTTTTTGTGCCACAAATTAAACGAACCGGCCAAGCATGCGATCGAGCGAGTCGGAGGTCTGGTAAACCAGCGCCTCTGGATAGTGGGGGTAGGGGTGGAAATACTCGAAGGTCAGGTAGCCGTCATACCCGGTCTCGTCGAATGCCTCGATGACTGCCGGCCAGTC
>JASLKI010000257.1 GCA_030747575.1 Verrucomicrobiota bacterium
GATAAAGCCAAAGTCGTTCACACGTGCAAACGTGGCCAAGCTGGCGATCAAACCAATGTTGGGTCCTTCAGGGGTCTCCACCGGACAAATGCGGCCATAATGGGAGGGATGAACATCCCTGACCTCGAACCCGGCGCGTTCGCGGGACAAACCTCCCGGGCCAAGCGCAGACAGGCGGCGCTTATGGGTCAATTCCGCCAGCGGGTTGATTTGATCCATAAACTGCGACAGCTGGCTTCGGCCAAAAAAGTCGCGCACAACCGCCGACAGGGCCTTGGGATTGATCAGCTTGGCCGGCGTCATGGTGTCCAGCTCCTGATCGAAGAGCGTCATCCGCTCCTTGACCAAGCGCTCGGTGCGGGCCAGGCCAACGCGGCACTGGTTGGCCAAGAGCTCGCCCACGGTGCGGACCCGGCGACTGCCCAAGTGATCGATATCATCGATAGTGCCATCCCCCAGCTTGAGGCGGAGCAGATACTTGGTTGCCTCAACCAAGTCCTCCTTCATCAACGTGCGGGAGCCGTCATCCCCCTTGAGACCGAGTTTCTGGTTCATCTTATAACGGCCCACCCGACCCAAGTCGTATCGCTTGGGATCGAAGAACAATCGCTTGACCAGTGCGCGCGCGTTGGCCGGAGTGGGCGGATCGCCCGGGCGTAGACGCTTGTAGATCTCCTTAAGAGCCTCCTCCTCATTATGCGCCGGATCCTTGGCCATGCAGCGTATGATCAAGCCGTCGTCACTGGACACGTCCACGATCTGGATTTTCTTGACGCCCAACTCGCTCACCCGCTTGACCACTGCCTTGGACAAAGGCTCGAACGCACGTGCCACGACGATCCCCTTCTCAGGCTCCACCAAGTCGCCAATCAGCACCTTGTTCTCAAGGTCACCCATGCCCGCCGCCTTCTTGGTCGTAATCTCCTCGATCTTGTAAAATGTGTTCAGCAGGGAAGCGTCGCTGCTGGTATCGCCTCCCTCTAGGAAATTTATGGCCCGGAGGAAGGTGGTGATCAGAAACTTGCGGCGGCGCTTTTTCCGGTCCAGATAGACATACAACATGTCGTTGGTGTCGAACTGGGCCTCGAACCAGGAGCCCCGATCCGGAATGACCCGGAAGGAATGAAGCATCTTGCCGTTCGGATGCCGGGCGGCCTCGAAAGCAACACCCGGTGAACGGTGCAACTGGCTCACGATCACCCGCTCGGCGCCGTTGATGACGAAGCTGCCCTGCGGAGTGATGAGCGGCACCTCACCCATGAATACTTTCTCCTCCTTGGTGCCCTTTTGATCCTTTAAGCGGAAGAACACGTGCAGCGGTGCGCCATAGGTCTGCCCCTCGTCGATGCACTTGAGCCAGTCCATCTTCGGCGCGCCGATCTCATAATGGTTGTACTTGAGCTCGACCTTTTCGTCGTAGCTCGTCACCGGAAAAATTTCATTGAACACCGCCTCCAATCCCACGCTTTCACGCTTTTCCGGGCTGATTTCCGCCTGGAGAAAATCGTGGTACGAGTCGACCTGTATTTCAATCAGGTGGGGTGGAGTTATGATTTCCTTGATTTTGCCGAAGTTGATGCGGCTGTTCACTTTATTAGGCATCGATTATGTCGAGGGTTTGTCGGATCCGGTCGGTCACCGGGAGATTCACGGGCACACCAATTCGCGTAACACGCCCCCCACGCTTTTGGGGAACGTCTCCACTCTTTACAGACACTAGGTTTCTAAAACTGTTTAAATAAATATTTATGCTTATAAGGAAAGGCATCGGCCCAAGGGGCGTTGCCGCCCCCCGGGCCTAAATGATGTTACTTAAGTTCGACGGCTGCGCCGGCTTCCTCAAGTTTTGCCTTGGCCGCTTCGGCCTCATCCTTGGACACGCCTTCCAAGACAGGTGTTGGGACGCCTTCAACCAAGCCCTTCGCCTCGGCCAAGCCCAAACCGGTCTTGACCACACGAACCGCCTTGATGACTGCAATTTTCTTGCCGCCGTCACTTGTCAGCACGACATCAAATTCAGTCTTTTCCTCAGCCGGGCCAGCATCTGCGCTCTCCCCTCCGCCTGCAGCCGCAACCGCAACCGGGGCAGCAGCACTGACGCCCCATTTCTCTTCCAGTTCCTTGACCAGCTCAGCGGCCTGAAGGACCGTCAAACCGCTCAACTCTTCCACTATTTTTTCTGTGTTTGCCATTTTTTCTTATTTCTTCGCCCCCGGAGCCCCGGGGATTTAAGTACGCAGACCGCGCACCGACGAGTTACTCTTGTGTTTTCTCCGCGGCTTTGTCCGTGGAAAAATTCCAAATTCAATCAGCTCAGCCTTCTTCGCCAAAATTGGCCCGGATAATCCTTGCCAAGCTCAAGCTTGGCTCAGTCAGGGTGCGCACCAGTTGCGCAGCTGGCGCCTGCAACGTGCCCAGCAGCTTGGCCCGCATCCCGTCCAGCGACGGCAGATCGGCCAGCATCTTGATCTGGTCGGCGTCAAGGCGGTCGTTGTCAATAAAACCAAAATGCCACTCGGGTTTGTCAAATTCAGCAGTGAAATTCTTCAGTATTTTCGCGGCACCGGTGATCTCTCCCTCGCCGGTGACGGCCGCCAGTTGGCCCGTCAGTTCCTGGCCAAGGTCTTCGATCCCGGCTTCGTTGACCGCAGCCTTGAAAATGGAGTTCTTGAAAACATGCACCTCGGCACTGGCATCGGCCAGGCGATTGCGCAGCTCTTCGAACTGAGCCACCTTTAATCCCTCATAGTTCACAACAATGAAGTAGGGACTGGCGTTCAACCGCTCAACGTATTCTCTTGTAATCAGCTTTTTTTCTTCACGCATGACTTGTTCTTTCGCTTTCGGTTCAGGCCACCTTCAATATTTCACGAACATCCAGTGGAATCCCCGGACTCATGGTTGAGGATAGCACGCAGTTTTCAATGTACCGCCCCTTGGTCGCTGACGGCTTGGCCTTGATGATTGCATCGATGATGGTCATCGCATTTTCAACAATCTGTTCGGGCTTGAAGGATGTTTTAGCAGCCAAGACTTGGATGTTGGCTCCCTTGTCGAGTTTGTACTCCACTCGGCCGGCCTTGACTTCCTGAACGGCTTTGCCGGTGTCATCCGTCACGGTACCGGTCTTGGGATTGGGCATCAGCCCGCGAGGCCCGAGGACTCGGCCCAGTTTGCGCACCTCACCCATGGCTTCCGGGGTAGCTATGGCCACGTCAAAACCGGTCCAGCCACTGGTCACTTTCTCAATGAACTCATCAAAACCGACGAATTCCGCGCCGGCTGCCTTGGCGGCCTCTATCGCGCCGGCCTCTTTGGCAAAAACCAGAACCTTGACCTCCTTGCCGCTGCCGTTTGGCAGCCGGACGGTGCCACGGATCATCTGGTCCGTCTTGCGCGGGTCAATGCTCATCTTGAAGGCGAGTTCGATCGATTCGTCAAACTTGGCCTTGGGAAACTTGCCGACCAAGTCGGCCGCCTCGGCAACGGAGTAACGCTTGCCGGGCTCCACCAGTTCCAGTGCTTTCCTGTATCGCTTGCTTTGTTTTTTTGGCATCGTTTTTGGCGCGGTGCAAACGGGCCGCAAGGCCCTCCCGCTATCGGGGGTTAATTCTGGACTTCAAGCCCCATTGAACGGGCGGTTCCCGCTATCATGCGAGCAGCCATTTCCGGGTCACGAGCGTTCAAATCTTCTTTTTTGGCTTCAACGATCTCGAGCAGTTGAGCCTTGGTCACTTTGCCGACCTTTGTCTTGTTCGGCTCACCCGAGCCCGAGGCGATCCCGGCAGCCTTTTTCAACAACACCGCAGCCGGTGGTGACTTGGTGACGAAGCTGAATGACTTGTCCTGATAAACCGTGATCACCACTGGGATGATCAGGCCGGCCTGGTCCTTGGTCACCGCGTTGTACTGCTTACAGAACTCCATGATGTTCACGCCATGCTGGCCAAGCGCGGGGCCGACCGGCGGAGCGGGGTTCGCCTGGCCCGCCGGTATCTGGAGCTTGATGTAGCCTGAAATTTTCTTTGCCATTGTTTTTGTTCCTAAAATTTATCGCTTAGCCAAGCGCCACGCTCAGCCTTTGTCTACCTCCCAATACTCCACGTCCACCGGAGTGTCCCGGCCGAAAATGTTGACAGTCACCTTGAGTCGCCCCTTGTCCGGGTCGATCTCCTCCACGATGCCGTTGTTTCCCTCAAAGGCGCCGTGGTTGATCTTCACTGTTTCGCCCACTTCAAACTCCACCTTGGGCCGTTCCAAGTCCTCTGAATCCGCCATCCGCGTTTGGATGTCCTCGATCTCCGCATCCGGGGTCGGTTCCGGCCGATCCCCCCCGACAAACCCAATCGCACCCGGCGTGTCCTTGATGAAGTTCAGCGGCTCAGAAATGGTTTTGCGATCCTCATCCCGGAGTTGCATGTGAACGAACACGTACCCCGGGAAAAGTTTTTTTGTGGACACTTTCTTTTCACC